>NZ_CDRRQU010000066.1:0-7958 GCF_977044495.1 Cetobacterium sp.
TGCATTTTTTAGTAAGCAAAAATACTATGTCCCTATGCAAGATTTCTCTTTTCTTACTCTAAATATAGATAGTAATAGGATGGACAGGTGTATCTCTTTATTTAATGCTTTGAAATACCACTATTGCAATATCTCATTTAGTGATATTATAGCCATTTTTTTTATGCTTAATAACGAAAAAGGAGAGAAAAAAGAGATTATTGTTCTATATAAAGATATCCCAAAATATATTCTTGAAAATTTAAAAAATCAATTGGAATATAAATACAATGTAGTTATAAAAGATTTTATCAACTTTTATTATTTTGAAACTTTTAAAAAAAATAACTCCGTAAAAACCATTGGTGTTTTTACAGAGTTTAATTTTGACTTTGAAGATTTAGAAATTATTAAATTAGATTTTAATCTCTAATTTTTAATAGGTGGGGGAATACTTGTGGTCCCCCTGATTTGATTTTTATTATTATTTACAAAAAATCTTTTTTTATAATGTCACCATACCTCTCTAACAAATCTTCTACTAACTTTTTCTTATTCACTTTCTCACTATTTTTTTCTACAATTTCTAAAATAGTCTTTAAACTTATTACTCTACTCTTCTCATTTTCCATGTAACTCTTTATCTCTTTAGCTATATGAAAAATTTCATTTTCAGTCAGCTTTTCTGGTAAATAACTCTCATCTTTAGAATATTTCTCCACTAAAGTAAAAATCTCATCTTTCTCCCCTCTTTCTTTTATACTAAAATTATTTCTAAGCCTGTATATAGCGGGTATTAGATAAGCTGCGAGTTTTGAGTTAAGTTCTTCATAACTTAAAGAACTCTCAATTTTTTTGCTAAAGCTAAAGTCAATCCATTCAAATATTTTTCAACACTTTCCTTTAGTTCCTCTATATTTTCTGTTACTCCACCGCTAATAAAATACTCTGTTATGTGAACTAACTCATAACTTAAATTTTTATCTAAATATTTTTTCAAACTATTTTTAGCTATTTCATAATGAATGGTATTAATCAAAAATTTATAATTGGCTTTTCTATCTATAATATGTCCTTGATTCACTCTCTCTATTGAAACATATAAAAATATCTCCATAAGTTTTACAAAATCATCTTGAAACTCTACAGAGAATTTTTTTCCTATACGCAATATAACTTTTCTTAGTTCTTCTAGTAAATTTTTATCTATACTTTGAAAAATATAAACTGTATCCAGAGGAGTTATTTTTAAATTAACATACTCTAAAAACCTTGTAGCTTTTAAATGCCTCAATTTTTTTTCGTTACCAATTATGGAATATCTATTTTTTTCTAATTCCAATTTTAAACTATATTTTTTTAAGGTCTCATTTAAAATATCTATATCTTTTTTTAAAGTAGCTCTTGTTATACCTAACTTTTCCTCTATCGAACTAAGCCTTATATCTCTTACAAAAAGAAAGGTCATAAGTATAAACTCTGCCCTTTCCTTCTGATCTAATATATAGTGCTTTTTGTAAATTTCTTCATAAAATCTATTTAATTCATTCTCATTTACAAAAATTAATAGCTTTTTTCTGTCTTTTTCAATCTTTTTATTCAAGATTTTTTTTAAATAAAAATTCAAATTTTCAATTATATATCTTAAATTTCTTTCACTCGTCTCCATTTGAAAAAGAATTTCATCCACTGTTTTTCCAACATTTACTAGCTTTAACACCTCTAACTCTTTTCTTTTTAAACTCATCCATATCACCTAAGATATTATAGCTTTCTTACCTCACTTTTTCAATAGCTCTTTTTATCCCTTCAACAGCCACCTTAACTTTTGACAATGGACCTCCCACATTTAAACGTATTCTGTCTTTATCTCCATAAGTTTCTCCAGACATAATCGCCACTTTTCCCTCTTCAATAAGTGCCTTTTTAAACTCTGTCATATCTATATTACAACCTTTCAAATCTATCCACATGAGATATGTTCCCTCTGGAATATTAGCTCTAATTCCATGAAAACCGTTTAACTCTTTTTCTACGTACTCACAGTTTTTAGTCAAATAGTTGTTTAATTCGTCCACCCAATATCCACAGTTATTATATGCAACTATTGTAGATAATACACCAAAAATTGTTGGGGATGATAGGGAATCCATTTCTTTTAAATGTGCTATAAATTTTTCTCTAATACCATTTTGGGGAATTATTGCATATGATCCTCCAAGAGATGGAGTATTAAATGTTTTTGATGGAGAGCTCACGATTAAGCATTGTTTCGTATCTATTTTTAATACTGGCGTCACCTTAGCTCTAACAATATCCATATGAATATCATCTGAAATTAAAATTACATCATATTTTTCGCATAAATCTATAAGCTTTTTCAACTCTCCATATTTCCAAACTTTTCCAGTTGGATTTTCAGGATTACAAAGTAAAAATACTTTAACTCCTTTTTTAAATCCCTCCTCAATAGCTAAAAAATCTGTATAAAACTCTCCCTTTTCATTCTCTTTTAAAGTTATTTCAAATAAATCATAATACTTTAAAATTTTTGTAAATCCATCATATTTTGGTGTATGAGTCATAACCTTTCCAGTTTTTCCAACTAACTCTTCCAGTAACATAGCTATACTATATATTACATTCGGTGAGTACACAATCCAATCACTTTCTATATCTGTAAAGTATCTAGTTTTGTACCAATTTTTTATAGCTCCTTTGTAATCTTCATGATTCCAACGTGAATATCCAAAAACTCCATGTTTTGTCCTTTCTATTATTGCATCTAAAATTTCTTGAGGACATTTGAAATCTGTATCTGAGATAGAAAATGGTGTTAAGTCCTTTGTTCCAGCACCAAATCTATCCTCTATATAATCCCATTGAGTACAGTAAGTCCCTTTTCTATTTATAATTTCATCAAAATTCATAAGTCCTCCCAATATTTTCTATATAAAAGGGGGGAATCACTTCCCCCAACTTATTACATTAGCTTTTGTAACTGCTTTTTTAATACTTGAACTTTTGGTCCTATTATAACCTGTACATTTGTATCGTTTAATTTTACTACGTTCACTGCGCCGGCTGCTTTAACTGCCTCTATATCGATTTTATTTGTATCCTTAACTACAAGTCTCAATCTTGTTATACAGTTATCTAAACTTACTATGTTCTCCTTTCCTCCCAAAGCCTCTAACATAACCTTAGCTGTATATCCTGCAATATCTCCACTTTCAACAGCGCCCTGTGCCTGAGCTGAATTATCTCTTCCCGGAGTTGGAACATCATACTTTACTATATACCACTTAAATACAAAATAATATATTAGGAACCAAATAATTCCCACCGGAATTACGTAAAACCATTTTGTCCAAAATCCTTGAAATACTCCAAATACTAAAAAATCTATTATATTTCCGTCAGTATTACCAATAGCAACCTTTAAAAGCCCCATCACCATGAATCCAAGTCCAGTCATTATTGCATGAAAAATATAAAGAACTGGTGCAATGAATAGAAATATAAACTCAATCGGCTCAGTTATTCCACCCACTGCTGATGCCACAACTGCCGATATCAAAAGGCCCTTTATCTTTTTTCTATTTTCTAAATATGCTGACTTATAAATTGCTAAAGCCGCTCCCGCAAGTCCAAACATAAATGTTGGCATTTTACCTTGAGATAAAAATTTTGTCGCTTCTGGGGAAACAAAGTTAGCACCTTGTGCAAACTGATTATAGAATATATTTAATGCTCCGTGAATTGTTTCTCCTGCTGAAGTTATGTAAGTTCCTCCAGCCTCAGTAAACCTTATCGTCGCAACTAAAATATGATGAAGACCAAATGGAAGAAGCAATCTCTCTCCAGCACCAAATAAGAATGGTCCAAATGGTCCAGCTCCACTGATAATAGCTCCTACCTTATTTATTCCCAATGCAAAGAAAGGCCAAACTATCGGAACTGCCAGTCCGACTACCGACATTATCAAAACTGTCGCTATAGCTACAAATCTAGTTCCTCCAAAGAATGAAAGTGCATCCGGCAACTCAATATGCTGAAACTTCTCATGAATAAAAAATACTATAATTCCACATATTAAAGCCCCTAGTGCACCTGTATCAATACTTTGAATTCCCATCACCATTTTTGTATCTACAGATTTTAACAGTCCAGCTTCACTCAAATAAAAATTTGTTCCAAGTTGCATTGCTATGTAACCCATAAGCCCTGCGAAAGCTGCAATCTCCTTGTTCTCTCTAGCCATTCCCAATGGAATTGCTACGGCAAACATAAGTGGTAAAAATGAAAAAGCAACCAAGCTAATTTTTATCATGAAATTAAATATCCCTTGTAGAAAAACATTCCCTAAAAATGGAAACATCTCTATTGTTGTCCCACCTGTAAAAGCTGCACCTATCCCTAATAAAATTCCCATTGCTGCCAATAAAGCTACTGGTAACATAAATGTTTTTCCTAAACTTTGGAAAAATTCCCACATACTTATTCTATTTTTAGTAGTCATTTAACACCCTCCCCTTAATACTTTTTATGTATCAAATTGTACATATAAAACATTTTTTGTTCAATTCATAATCTTTTTCACATTTTTTTGAAAAAAATTAACAGTTTATATTTTGAAAAATACTTTTCATTCTACTATATAAGAAAAAAATATTTGATTTTTATATTTACTTAATGTAAAATTTCAAGTATGAAAGTGAAATATTTAACAAAACAAAAGGAGTACTTATTTACATGGAATCAAAAAAATTAAATTGGCGTATGTTAGCTATGATGGGCTTCACAATTGTTTGGGGATTTGGTAATGTTGTTAACAACTATGCAAATCAAGGTCTAACAGTTGTAATTTCTTGGTTATTAATTCTTTCTCTCTATTTTTTACCATATGCACTTATGGTTGGTGAAATGGGATCAGTATTTGATCACAAAGCAGGTGGAGTTTCAAGCTGGATAGGGTCAACTTATGGTCCTATGATAGCTTATCTTGCTGGTTGGACATATTGGGTTGTTCATATCCCATATTTAGCACAAAAACCTCAAAGTGCATTAGTTGCACTAAGTTGGGTTTTCTTTCAAAATGGAGATATGATAAAATCTTTCAATCCCCTATTTTTACAAACCATTGTTTTAGGGATTTTTTTACTTTTTCTTTGGCTCTCATCTAAAGGAATGAACTCTTTAAAAAGAGTTGGAGCACTTGCTGGAACATCTATGTTTTTCATGGGAATTTTATATATCCTATTAACTGTTGCTGCACCAACACTTATGAATATAAAAACTGCTACATCTGACTGGTCATTCTCAACATTTATACCTAAATTTGACTTTGCATATTTTACTACTATATCTATGTTGGTATTTGCTGTTGGTGGATGCGAAAAAATCTCTCCATATGTTAAAGATGTTGAAAATCCTCATAAAAACTTTCCTAAAGGGATGCTAGCACTTGCTGCTATGGTTGGAATGTCAGCCCTACTTGGTTCATTTGCCATGGGAATTATGTTTAACAGCGAAAATATTCCAACTGATTTGAAAATGAATGGTCAATACTACGCTTTTAAACTTTTAGGTGAATACTATGGTATAGGAAATACCCTTATGATTTTATACGCTGTGGCTAATACTCTATCTCAGGTATCAGCACTTATGTTCTCTATTGACGCTCCACTTAAAATATTGATTGGGGAAGGGGATAAAAACTTTATACCAGCTACATTTACAAAAACAAATAAAAATGGAGCACCTATTAACGGATATAAATTAACAGCTGTGCTTGTTGGAATCCTAATTATAATTCCAGCATTTGGTATTGGGGATATGAACAATCTCTACAACTGGCTTCTTGACCTAAATTCAATCGTTATGCCACTTAGATACCTATGGGTATTCTTAGCTTATATTGGGCTTAGAGGATTAATTAAAAATAAAACTCTAAGCGATAGCTCTGGATTTAAGTTTATTAAAAATGATAAAATTGCAACTGCAGTTGGAATCTGGTGTTTTATATTTACAGCTTTTGCGTGTTTAATGGGTATCTTTCCTAAAAATATTGAAAGATTTAGTTCAGAGTGGTTTTTCCAGATTACTCTTAATATTTTAACACCGATTGCTTTGGTTGGACTTGGACTTATCTTCCCTAAAATAGCTAGAAAAACAAACAGAAATTAAATCTAAAAAGGTGCCAAAATTTTTCTTTGGCACCTTTTTCATTTCATTCTTTATTTTGAATATGTCTTTGAAAATAAAATCTTATCTTCTCCCATCATAGGGTCAAACTTGATAACAACGTAGATATCGTCTATATCAGGAGCTACACTTCTTGAAGCTTCCACAGCTTTTAGTGCAATGCTGTTATAATCTAATTTTGGTTCATTCACTCCATCAAACTCAACTTCTAAATTCATTTGATTTCCATATATATCCACATCATAATCAACTCTATAGTTTGATACTTGGATTACATTTTTTAGAACTAACTCGTTTTCAATTCTATCTTCCAAGATATCGTTTACTCCTTTTGCAAATAAAAGTGATGATACTAATGTCATTAAAGCTATTGTTTTTTTCATTTTATATTTCCTCCTAATTTTTCTATATTGATTTCTTTCTTTAAAAATGATTTACTGATTCCAATTTAAAATTTATAATTTAAAATTAATGAAACTCTCTCATAATTAGCATTGTACTCTTTATTTCCTATACTTAATTTCCCTTCATTCACCTGATATAAAGCTTCCAAAGATAATGAGTTGTATTCGATTCCCACTCCTGCTGCATAATACAATCCATTTTTTGTATCTGTAGATAACTTATATGTTTCAAAAGTTTGACCTCCCAAATTTGTATCTGTAGCTTCGTTTTCATGTTCGACACCATCCGAATACTTAACGTCATCACTTCCAAAATTAAATGAGTAACCTAAACTTGCTTTTATATATGGTTTAAATGTCCACTCTTTAGTTAAAATATACTTTCCTGTCAAATATACTGGAACACTGTCATATCCTTGAAAATCATCATATCCCTTTGAATATTCACTTTCAATTGTACCATTCCATTCGCTAAACTCAGATTTTTTACCAGATACTTTAGCATGTTTTTGATAAGCCACTCCAAGTCCTAATTCTAATTTTTCTGTAATTGGTCTCATATATTCCAATCCAACTTCATACCCATAATCCTCTGTATCTCCACTAGAATATACTCCTAATGAGTCAAATTTAGAATGTATGTCAGCACCAACTCTCAAGTTTAAATTTCCATCAGCTAAAGATAGCGTGCTTAAACTTCCTAACAATAAAAATGTCGATATCTTATTCATAGATTTTTAATTCCTCCATAGTTTTCTAGTATGAGAGGATTTTATACTTAGAATGTCTCTTTTATATCCCCTACTCACAATTTATATGAAAAACTAAAATAAATTGGATTTTTTTCCTTCAATATTCCAGAGCTTGTTTTTAGAGGTATTCCATATGTTAACGAGCTACTTACATTATTAGATTCTATTTTTATTCCTATAGCCATCCCTACCAACTTGTCTGAATTTGGTAAATCTTTATCCCTAGACATCCCAAAGTCCATTCCAATAAAAGGATATATATAGCTAAGTTTTTCACTTATTTTATATAAATCTGTATATATTAATGTATTATTCATATAAATTCCTTTATTTCCAGATGCAGAATACTCTTTAAAACCTCTCACGGTATATTCATCACCTATAGTAAATTGATTAAAACTTAGAAGACGATCCTCTGAGTAACTTCCTCCTATATTTAAGTTATAAATAAAAGATAATTTTTGAGCTAAATTAAAATTTTTTTGCCAATAGATATTTAAGTCATACCTATCATATTCATAGTTATAAGGACTTAAATCATTATTTTTTTCCCCTTCAAACCACGGAACACCTTTTATATATTCCAAGTTAAAATACAAGTTACTTTTTTCTAGAT
>NZ_CDRRQU010000067.1:0-7857 GCF_977044495.1 Cetobacterium sp.
GTTATACACAAGTCTAGTGCAACCAAAAGTTTGATTAATTGTATTCGCTTGAGTTTCATTAGGATAGATTCTATATTTAAAAGCTAAGTTATACGTCTTCATAGTTTTCACCTCCTTAAAATTAAAATTTATGTGGTCTGATTATACCATATTTTAGAAAAAATCAATAGAAACTATTAAGCTATATATTCGATTAAAGGAACTAAAAACTAAAAAGATTGCCCTGAAAAAACCTGTGAGTAATAAATCCTTATTTACAGGCTTTTTTTTTAAAATTTTTTTAAGAATCTACTTGTTAAATGGATAAAATTAAGATATACTTATATTGCCAAAGTGTTTATTTTTTAAAGAAAGAGAGGTGTTACTATGAGTTTTTTCAATAAATTTAACGATACAGACAAAATTAATCTTTTTTTAGGTGATTTTTTAGTAAGAAACGCTGGATATCCGACAAGAATAGAGTTAGCTAAATTGCTAATGAAAGATATGAAAGAAAATATAAAGGGTTACATAAGAGATGAAAACTCTTTGTTTCAAGTTAGCCAAGTTTATCTAGATGGAGTTGTTAGTAGTAGAAATTCATTATTGAAAAAAATCAAAAATTTGTACGAAACAAACAGAGAAACTGCAGAGCTATTAAATATTTTCTCTGAAAGTAATAGAATAAATGCTGTTTTTTCAACAGATTATGATATAGTTTTAGACGATATAAACTGCAATAAACTAGTGAAGATATTACCCACAGATGAAGAGATTGCGGTAGCATCAAATGGGGAGATTAAACATTATAAAATTCTTGGAGATGTAAATAGACATGAGAAGATTTTTGTTTCTATTCAAGATTTTAGAAAATTAAAAGTTTTAGATTTTTATAAGAATTTTTTTAAGAGAATAAAAGAGGATATTAAAAGCTATCCAACGCTAATTTTAGGATTAGACTTAGATAATTCAGACCTCGTAGATGTTTTAGAGGTTATATTGACAGATATAAACTCAAAAGATGCTATTTATGCTGTGAGTAGTTCAAATGTTTTAAAAACAAAAACAATTGAAAGATTAAATGAATTGGGAATAAAATTATTGCCACATAGTGAAGAGGAATTTTTTAAAGAGTTAAAAGAATATCTATGTTCAATATCGCTAGATAATTCTGATATAAAAGAGGCGTATGTAGGAAAAAAGCTCTTTCGGTAACTCCAGATATTTCTGATGAAACTCCAGAAGAGGAGAGTTTAGAAGAAATAAAAGTAAGAGACCCAGAAGTATTAGAAGCTAAGATTGAAGATTTTAAAAAAATAGAAAGTGCTTTAGAGATAAGGTACAGTTCTTTAAAATTGGATAGGCTACCAATTGAATTTTCTACGATAAAAGATATGAAAAATCAAAACCTGATAAAAACTTTTGGAGTTACCGATTTAAAAATACATCAGCTGAACTTGAAAGAATGTCATAGCAGAATAGTTGAGATAAATAGAAAAAAATATCTAGAGTTGAAAAACAGGGAGTTTAAATTAGGTTTAGAAATTGATTTAAAAGAGGATGGATCTTTTAACACAATATCGAATAACTACTACTATAAAATATACCAATATAATAATATAAAAAGATTTATGTCTAATATAAAGCTTTTAAAAGAAATTTTTAAAGGACATTTTATTGAAATAAGTGGAAAATTAGTGACTGGTAAAGTATCCTTCGAAAACAGAATAGAGATTATGAAATTAGATTTATTAGAAAAAGAGATTTTGGGATTAGAAGAGATAAAAAAAGAGAAGTTATTGCAAGAAAAAAATTCGCTATATTCTTTAGCTTTATTAAATCTTGTTGGTAGAACTCCGACACTTCAAAGTTGGATAAATTTTAGATGTGACTTAGATAAGGTTCAATTTATTGAAGGAGATAGAATATCTATTGAGAGAGTTCATGTGATTAAAGGAAACGATTTTAATATTAGAGAGAGAATAGTTATGGTGACACCGGTGGAGAAAAGAGAGATAAAGGCGACAGAAGTAGTTGCTTATAGAAAAGCTTGTGAAATTTCCCTAGAGAAGATACCTAGAAAATAGTTAAAGAGGTGTTTAATTTGATATTAAATAATACGATAGACAGAGAAGAATTTTTTAAAGCTTTCTGTATAACGGAGGAGTATTTTAGTTCCACTGGTCTTAATTGGGATGAGCTTATGAAAATTTATGCTGATTACATGAAATTAGTTCCTTATCTAGAAAAAGAAGCTGAACATATAGTATCTAAATTAATTGACAGTGAAGGAGTTCACTCAGTTAGAAGAAGAGTAAAAAGAGCAACGCATCTTATTGAAAAAATAATAAGAAAAGGACGCAAATACGCGGATCGTGGAATAAATGTTGAGAACTATAAAGAGATTATAACAGACCTTATAGGAATCCGTGTGTTACATTTATTTAAAGACGATTGGCGTGGAATCCATTGTGAAATAACAAAATTATGGGACACTAAAGAAACACCTCAGATAAATATTAGACGAGGAGACTATAATATTCAAGATTTGAAAAATACTATTCAGGATTTAGACTGCGAGATAATAGTGAGAGATCATGGTTATAGATCGATTCATTATTTGATTGGGGTTCCGGCTACAAAACAAGATGAAGTACTTGTGGAAATTCAAGTGAGAACAGTTTTTGAAGAAGCTTGGAGTGAAATAGATCATTTGATGAGATACCCATATGATGTCGATAACCCTATCATAACAGAATATTTAGGAATTTTTAATAGAATAGTTGGAAGTGCTGATGAAATGGGAATGTTTATAAAAAAAATAAAAAAAGAGTTTTCTAATGGGAAAGGATTGGAAGATAATTTCAGAGAGTTGGATTTAAAATTCAAATAAGAGGAAGAGTTTCGACTCTTCTTTTTTTCTAAATAAAGTTAGAGGTGACTAAATGAAAGAGATATTCATAGCATTAAAGGACTACTTAGTATTTGTTAATATTATATTTGCGTGTATCATTATATTTTTTGAAAGAAGAAGACCTGTATTTACATTATTTTGGATAACAATACTACTATTGACATCTTATTTTGGATTTATAATGTATCTATTTTTTGGTATTAGCTTTAAAAAACGTAGAGCTTTAGCAAAATATTATTTAGCTAATCATGATTATTTAAAGAACTTAAATAAAAAGTCAATAGTTAGTATAAAAAAATGGATAGGATTAAGTAGATATTTAGATGGTGTGCTTTTGGGAAAAATGACTCATAATAATAGTTTTACATTTTATTCGGAAGCCAAGGATTATTTTGAAAGTATAATACTAGCCATAAAAAATGCTAAAAAATCCATATATATGGAATATTATATATTTGATGATGATGAAGTTGGAGCACCAATTTATGATTTACTTTTAGAAAAAATAAAAGAGGGAGTAGAAATAAAAATAATAGTGGATGGTGCTGGCACAAGAGGTGTCTCTAGAAAAAGAATTGAAGAATTAAGAAAATCTGGGATAATGTTTGAAGTTTTTTTTCCATCTTATTTTCCTTTTATAAAAATTGGAAACTTGAGAGCTAATTATAGGGATCATAGAAAAATGGCTCTTATAGACAACAAAATATGTTTTTCAGGAGGTTTAAATATAGGGAAAGACTATATTGGTAAAGGACGATTAGGAAAGTGGCAGGATATAGGATTTTCCTTAAAAGGTGAAGCAATAATAGATTATTTACATGAGTTTGAAAGAAGTTGGAAGTTTTTAAAAAAAGATACAACAGATATATTTCAAAATATTGATATTGATAAAGATGATCATGATTTAACTCCAATACAGGTTGTAAGTTCAGGTCCAAACTATGAGTTTCATACTATAAAAGACACTTTTTTAAGTTTAATATTAAAGGCTGAAAAAAGTATTCATATAGAAACACCATATTTTATTCCAGATGAGCCTATTTTAGATGCTTTAAAAGCTGCATTGGTTTCAGGAGTAAAAGTTAAAATAGTAATACCAAGTGTGGGAGACCATGCTTTTGTTTATTGGGCTAATCAATATTTTTATGGAGAACTAATTGAACTGGGAGCTGAAATATATAAATATAAATATGGATTTATTCATAGTAAGTTAATAGTTATAGATGGGGAGATTGCTTTTTTAGGAACTGCAAATTTTGATTACAGGAGTATGTATCAGAATTTTGAAATCAGTCTTTTAATTCTAGGAAATAATATTACTGAATTGGAAAAGAGAATAGATCAGGATATTCTAGACTCTCGAAAGGTGACATTAGAGGAGTATAAAAAAAGAGGAAAAAAGGATAGAGTGCTTGAATCAATTTCTAAATTGATGGCACCAATATTATAAGGAGGAAGTTATGATAAGAGTAGCTATAGTAACACTGAGTGACAAAGGGTCAAAAGGAGAGAGAATCGACATAACAGGGCAAAAACTAAAAGAAGTTTTTGAAGAACATTTAAGTTATGAAAATGTTTATTACAATATGTTACCGGATACTTATGAAGAGATTTGTGAAGAGTTAATGAAATTAGCAGATGAAGATATAGCTGATTTAATTGTAACGAATGGTGGAACTGGTTTTTCAAAAAGAGATGTTACGCCGGAAGCTACTTTAGCAGTAATCGAAAGGGAAGCACAAGGAATAGCTGAGTATATGAGAGCTAGGTCTTTTGAAATAACACCAAAAGCTATATTGAGTAGAGGAAGATGTGGAATAAGAAAAGGAAGTATAATTTTAAATCTTCCGGGCAGTCCAAAAGGAGCAACAGAAAATTTAAGTTTTGTGATAGATACATTAGTTCATGGAATTGAGATACTTAAAGGTGCAGCTGTGGAGTGTGCAACACCTATTAAAAAATAGGAGGAAAAAATGAAATTTGAATATATAGATTATGGGGGATCTTTAATTCAAGGATTGAAAAAAGATCCCTCTGTTGTGTATGTGTTTTCTGATTATCCTTTAAAAAATAGTCAGAGAAAAGAAAGTAAAAGAAATATTTTTGAACCGGACCCACTTTATTTAACAATGGAGGAGTTTAAGGAGTTAGCGTTCAGTACAAATAAAGTAATTTTAAGTGAAGCTAAAAGATTTGTAAGTTTATATAACTGTATGAAAAAAGAGCTTACAGAGTTAAATATAAATAATTATTTTGAATCTATTGAATTTTCAGATAAATTCTTCAAATACTATGCTGAGTTAAATAGAAGTTTATGTGAAAAGGATATAGAGTTAGAGGAGTGGCAAAAAAAATATTTTGAGATATTCCATAGGTTTAAAGAAAAATATGAGATATATTTGAATGAAAGAAATTATATACCAAAAGATTGGATTGAAGACATAAGGTATTTAGATTTAACAATCTTTAAAAAATATAAGAAAATGGTATTTGTAGATATAGTAAACTTTTCACCTTTAGATAGGTATATCATATCTAAGCTAGAGGAGTTTATAGAGATTGTAATTAGAGTTCAAGGAGAACCTGGAGTTTTTGATGAAGAAAATCTTGAATTAAAAGAGGTATATCTACCTAGAACACAAAAAATAGATATATCGCTATTAGAGGTTCAAGATGAATTAGAACTTATAGGAAATCTATTAGATATTATGAAGATGAAAAATCATATGACAAATATCTTTTCTCCAGAAGCTGATACAAATGAGTATTCTAAAGTTTTTCCAAATAACTTTATGAGAGGTAGTTTCTATACTTTAAATGACACCAAGTTTTTTAAATTTTTAAATGCTCAAAGCGAACTTATAGGAGCAATGGAACCTAGAATGGATAACTTGATTCCTATTAAAAAATTTTTAGAGGGAATTAAAACTTTAGAGATGCAAGAGCATTACGGAATAACAAAAGAGGATATGGAGTATATCTATAATCAAATAGATTGGGATTATAAGTATATAGGAACAGAGAGTAACGAAAAAATTTCTGAGATTTATACAGATATTGTAAAAGTATCAAAAATTGAAAATATAGATAAATTTATTACATACTTTAATGAACTTTTATCATTAGATATGTTTAGAGAGAAAATATATGTAGATTTTTATGATAAACTTCAAGAGTATATGGGATATGCTAAAACAACTGAAATAATGCTCGAGGAAAGGGAGATTAAAAGTTGCTTTAGAAATGGCGGAGATATTTTAAAATTTTTACTTCAATATTTTAATGATGTTGAGATTATAAGAAATGATAATAGCGAAGGAAAATATCTAATAAAGCCAATGGAAAACTGTAAGGTTACTCCATCAAGAGAGTCAATTTTTATAAATATAAGTACAAAATATCTTCCTAGAGTGAAAAGAGATTCTCTTTATTTGACAGAGAAGCAAAAAAAAGAAAATGGATTTACTTATTACGAAAAGGAAAGAAAAGAAGAACGATATAGGTTTTATCAAGCTCTTTTAAAAAATAGATATAATACTGTCATCTATATAAAAAATGAAAACAGTGGAGAGGGAGTATCTCCAATATTTTCTGAAGTTTTAAGCAGATACAGTATAAGCAAACTTGAAAAAACTGTTTATAGTGAGGATATACTAGAGAGACTAATGGCATTCAAATCAAATGAGATTGGTGAGTTTATTCAAAAAGATTTAAAAAAAGATAGAGATGACTTTAAAAATAGAGAGTTAAGTATAGGTCCATATGACTATGATACTTTAACTAGATGTGAGTATAGATTTTACCTAGATAAAGTTTGTGGACTTAGTTATTTTGAAAAAGAGGATTCTTTAGGCCTATCACTTAAATTTTTAGGAACATATATCCATGAAGTTTTCGAAAAGTTAACAGATAAGATGTGGAAAAAAATTTTGAATATTTCAGATTATTCAGTGACAAATGAAGAGGTAGAAGAGTTACTATATAAGAGTTTTTATGCCAATAGAAAAAGAGTACCTGTGTATCTAGATAACTATTTTATTCAGATACTAATTCCACGTTTTACAAAAAATATAGTAAAATTTTATAAAGAGATAGAAAATCTATATATAGAAAAGAAAGTTAAACGTATAGAGAGCGAGAAAAATAGTAGAAAAGAACCCTTTTTAAAAGGTGATGTAGAAGTTACTTTAAGTGGTAGAGTTGACCTTGTAATTGAAACAACAACAAATAATCATATCATAGATTTTAAAACAGGAAGTAAAATTGATAATCAGCTAGATTTTTATACAATTATGCTATATGGTGATGAAAATGCTGCTCAAAAATCAATATACAATGCTTTTGAAGGAAGTATAGAAAATCAAGAAAAAGCTAAATTGACAAGAGAAGCTTTAAAAGAGAGATTAATAGAGTTTTTTAAAAGTGGGAGCTATTTTTTAAGCGAGAAAAAAAGTGGGTGTCTATACTGTGAGTATGGAGATATCTGTAGGAGGGAGTTTTAAATGAAAGGGATAGTTTTAAAAGCTAGTGCTGGAACAGGAAAAACATACAGACTATCTTTAGAGTATTTAGCTGCTCTTTTAAAGGGGGAAAATTATAAGAATATTTTAGTAATGACCTTTACTAAAAAAGCTACGTCTGAAATTCAAGAGAGAGTTATTCAATTTTTAGAGGAGATGTATAGAGAAAAAGGGTCATCTTTATATGAAAATTTAAAGAATTTATATCCAGAGATAGACCTTTCTTTTGAAAATGTTAGAAAAGTTTATTATGAGGTATTAGATAATAAAGATAGACTAAAAATCTCAACAATTGATGGTTTTATAAATAATATATTTAAAAATGTTATAGCTCCATATCTCAATATATTTTCGTATGAAATTATAGATGATACTGAGAATATTGAAATTTTACTAAAATGTTTTGAAAAAATTGTAGAGGATAAAAAAGAGTTTGATAGATTT
>NZ_CDRRQU010000068.1:0-7672 GCF_977044495.1 Cetobacterium sp.
TAAAAGCTTTAACAAGAAATCCTTGGGACATAGTTGCTGAAAATAATAGTGTGGGTCAAGAAGTGGCTGGAAAAGTAACTAGAATAGCAAATTATGGTGCTTTTGTAGAGTTATTACCGGGAGTTGAAGGATTGATTCATAGCTCAGATTTTTCTTGGACAAGTAAAAAAGTGAACGTCAATAATTTTGTTAAAGTTGGAGATGAAGTTAAAGTTGTTATTACAGAGTTATCTCCTAAAGAGAGAAAATTAAAATTAGGAATAAAGCAATTAAGTGCTAACCCATGGGAAAATGCCGAAAATAAATTTGCTGTGGGAACTATTTTGACAGGAGATGTTGTAGAAGTAAAACCATTTGGAATATTTGTGCAAGTTGAGGAAGGGGTGGATGGATTTATCCACAATTCAGATTTTGCGTGGACAGGAAACAAAAAGTATTCTAAGGGAGACAAAGTAGAGTTTAAAGTAGTGGAGTTAAACTTAGAAGATCAAAAAATAAAAGGAAGTATTAAGGATTTAACAAAAAGTCCTTGGGAACTTGCTTTAGAGAATTATAGAGTTGGAGATAGAGTCGAAAAAGAGATAAAAAATATTCAAGACTTTGGAATGTTTGTAAAATTAGAGGAGGGAGTAGATGGGTTTATTCCAACTCAATTAGCTTCTAAAGATTTTATAAAAAATTTAAGAGATGTATTTAAGGCAGGGCAAATTGTTCTAGCAGAGATTGTTGAAATTGATTCTGAAAAGAAAAGAATAAAACTTTCTATAAAAAAAGTTCAATTGGAAGAAGAAAAGAATGAAAATAAAGAGTTGATTGAAAAGTATGGAGTTTCTTCAAGCGAAGAGTAATTAAGTGAATAAGGTCCTCTTGATATGAGGGGACCTCAATAAAATCAATAAAAAAATCATTTGACTTTTTGTAAGATTATGCTATAATGATTAAAGACAATGAAAAAGATTTATCAAGAAGAGACTTCCTGTTTCTCACCTTATGGGGCAAGACCTACATAAAGGTTATATTAAATTTTTGTTTAGGGGGAGCCCTAATAATTATTTGAGTTAAACAGGAATTTTACGTCCTGTTTTTTTTATTTGATAGTTAATAGGAGGTGTCTATTATTTCGGACAAAGTTAGAATTAATGAGAAGATAAGAGGTAGAGAGTTAAGGATTATCTCTGAAACTGGAGAACAGCTAGGAATAATGTCAGCGGCAGAAGCGTTGGAGATCGCTGTACAAAAGGAATTAGATTTAGTTGAAATATCACCAAATGCTGCTCCACCAGTATGTAAAATAATGGATTATGGAAAGTATAAGTATGAGCAAACAAGAAAAGCTAAAGATGCTAAGAAGAATCAAAAGCAAGTTGTTGTTAAAGAGGTAAAGTTTAGAGCTAGAATAGATCAGCATGATATGGATACAAAAATATCTCAAGTAAAAAAATTCTTAGAAAAAGATAATAAAGTAAAAATTACTCTTGTTCAGTATGGAAGAGAAAGAATGTACGCTGATCAGGGAATAGAAATGCTAGATCAAATATCTGACAGATTTGTAGAGGTCGCAGATGTTGATAAAAAATATAATGATAAGCAAAAGTATTTAATCTTATCGCCAAAAAAATAGTGAAGATTCGAGAGGAGGAATATTACAATGCCAAAAATGAAAACTCATAGAGGTGCTAAAAAGAGAATTAAAGTTACTGGAACAGGGAAATTCATTGTTAAAAAGCCAGGGAAGAGCCATATTTTAACAAAGAAAACAAGAAAAAGAAAGAACAGATTGAAGAAGGATACAGTAATCACTTCAACATTAGAAAAACACTTAAAAGGATTATTACCATACGGAGTAGGAAGATAATAATTCTTGGGAATATTATTGTTAAAGGATCAATTATAGGAGGAGAAGTAAATGAGAGTTAAGACTGGAATAGTTAGAAGAAAAAGACATAAAAAAGTTTTAAAAGCTGCTAAAGGATTTAGAGGTGCGTCAGGTGACGTATTTAAGCAAGCTAAGCAAGCTGTAATGAGAGCAGAAGCTTTCTCTACAAGAGATAGAAAAGTTAGAAAGAGAAAGATGAGACAATTATGGATCATCAGAATTAACGCTGCTGCAAGAATCAACGGATTAACTTACTCAACTTTAATGAACGGATTAAAGAGAGCAGGAATCGAATTAGACAGAAAAGTTTTAGCAGATATTGCTTTAAACAATGCAGCTGAATTCGCTAAATTAGCAGAAACTGCAAAAGCAGCATTATAGTCATGATAAAAAGAGCTTGTGCTCTTTTTTTTTATTTTAAAAAATCTTAAACAAAAAGGAAAAATATGATATAATTTTCAAGAGAGTAGTTTTAAAAAACCTAAGGGGGATTAAAATGCTAAGAAAGAAGATACTAAAGAGAATAGATGTAAGTGAGGAAGAGTTATTAAACCAAGAACAAGAAATAAGGTTTGAACTTTTGAAGAAAGCAAACGATATTGATAATTTAAAGAGATTGGGTACAATTCTTTTTTATAAGAGAGATTGTGAAGGAGCTTTAGAAATTTATGAAAAACTCAGGGCTCTAGGAAAAAAAGATAGCGATACAATAGGATTTTTAGGATACTTAAACTATGAACTGGGTAATTATACTAAGAGTATAAAGTATTTTAATATGTTTTTAGATAATAAACCTGGGGATGCGTTTGTTTACTTTTTATTAGGGAATGCCTACTCAAGAGCAGGAAAAGTAGTGGAAGCGATAAATAGTTATGATTTTGCTATATTTTTGGATTTGGATATATATAGTGCTCATTTAGATTTTGCTAGAGAGTATGAATTTTTGGGGAGATATAAAAAAGCTTTAAATGAGTATGTAGCAGCTTATGAGATCGATCCTAGAGACAAGGAAATAGAAAATAAAATTAAATATTTAAGAGACAAAATTTAGGTTAATTCAAAAATAGGGGATAGAAAATCTATTCCCTTATTTTATAATACAGTTAGGAATCAAGGAGAAAAATAAATGATATCAATAGCATTAGTTTTAACAGCGGCTATTTTTTTAATAATAGCGTTACTATTTGGTATGAATAGAGCTATTACGGCTTTACCAGCACTTTTTTTTGTAATGTTACTAATCTCTTTTTTTGGATTTATAGTAATACAATTTTTTCCAGTTATTCTAATATTCTTAGTTATTAGATATTTCATGAATAAAAAAAATCCAAGAAAAGGAAATTTTTATTACAGAACGTATACTCAAAAAGATTTTGAAGATATGTTCAGAAATCAAGGAAATCAATATGGAGGAAATTATCAAGGAAGTTATCAAAATAATCCATTTGGAGCTTTTGAAGATAAAAGTAAATATTATAAAATACTGGGAGTTCAGGAAGGAGCGACACCAGAAGAGCTAAAAAGGGCGTATAGAGAGTTGGCTAAAAAGCACCATCCAGATAGATATGCAAATGCTGAGCCTGCAGTGAGGGAGATGCATGAGAAAAAGTTTAAAGAAGTAAACGAAGCATATGAAAAACTTCAGTAAAATTATAGTTAAATTATTTTGCAAAAATATTAAATCTTATGGTACAATGTAAAGGCTAAATAAAATGGAGGATATGATGAGTTTAAAGACACTAATTTTAGCAGCTGGAAAAGGAACAAGAATGAAATCAGAGCTGCCAAAAGTTTTACATAAAGTTTGTGGAGTACCAATGATACAAAAGATTGTAGATACGTGTAGTAAAATTGGTTCAACTGAGAATATATTGATTTTAGGTCATAAAAAAGAAGAGATTTTAGAGGTGCTACCAAATATAAAGTATGTCGTTCAAAAGGAGCAGTTAGGAACTGGACACGCTGTTATTCAAGCTAAAGATAAACTTGAAAATTTTGAGGGTACAGTTATGGTGTTATGTGGAGATACACCTTTATTAAAAGAGACAACTTTAAAAAAATTATATGATTACCATAGAGAGTCAAAAGCGGTAACCACAATCTTGACATCTTTTTATGAAAATCCATTCGGATACGGTAGAGTTGTAAAAGAAAATGGAAGAGTCATAGGAATTATTGAAGAAAAAGAGGCAACTGATGAAGTGAAGGCTATAAAAGAGGTAAATGCAGGTGTCTACTGTTTTGAAGCTAGAGAGTTATTGTCAGCTCTTGAAAGAATAGATAATAAAAATGAAAAAGGTGAATATTATCTAACAGATGTTATTGGAATAAATGTTAAAGATGGTAAAAAAGTTGAAGCTTTTTTACTGGAGGATAATGATGAGATATTGGGGATAAACTCTAAAATCGAATTGGAAAAGGCCAACTATATCATGAGAGATAGGATAAATACAAAACACATGGAAAACGGTGTAATTTTTATAGATAAAAATACAGCCTATATAGAAGAAAGTGTAGAGATTGGACAAGATACAATTATATATCCCGGAGTTCTGTTACAAGGTGACACAAAAATTGGTAAAAATTGTGAAATTTTAGGAAATACCAGAGTGATTGATTGTCAAATAGGTGATGATGTTAGAATAGAAAGCTCTGTATTGGAGGAAAGTTTTGTTGAAAATAAAGTGACGATAGGACCATTTGCACATTTGAGACCTAAAACTCATTTAAAAGAGGAAGTTCATATAGGGAATTTTGTGGAAATAAAGAAATCGGTGTTAGAAAAGGGCGTTAAAGCGGGACACCTGACATATTTGGGAGATGCTATCGTAGGAGAAAAAACTAATATAGGTGCAGGAACAATAACTTGTAACTATGATGGTAAAAATAAATTCAAAACTACAATTGGAAAAAATGCTTTTATAGGAAGTGATACAATGCTGGTAGCTCCTGTTAATATAGGAGAAAATGCGTTGATTGGAGCAGGTTCAGTGATAACGAAAGACGTACCTGAAAATGCGTTAGCAGTATCAAGAAGTAAACAAGTTATAAAATTTGATTGGAGGAAATAAAAAAAATGGAAAGACCTGGGGTAAAAATTTTTGCCGGAACATCAAATATGGAATTGGCTGAAAAAATAGCTGAGAAGTATGGAACTTCAGTGGGAGATGTTGAAATTGTCAGATTCAAGGATGGAGAGATTTACGTTTGTGTGGGAGAGACAGTAAGAGGAAGAGACATATTTATTGTTCAATCTACATCTGAGCCTGTAAATGAAAACTTAATGGAGTTATTGATATTTATTGATGCTTTAAAAAGAGCTTCAGCAAAATCGATAAATGTTATAATTCCATATTATGGATATGCTAGACAGGATAGAAAATCAAGACCAAGAGAACCAATTACGTCTAAGTTAGTGGCAAATCTATTAACAACAGCAGGAGCTACAAGAATTGTAGCTATGGACTTACACGCTGATCAGATTCAAGGATTCTTCGATATACCAGTGGATCATATGCAAGCATTACCATTATTGGCAAAATCATTTATCGCCAGAGGAATGTCAGGAGATAAAGTAGTAGTTGTATCACCAGATATTGGTGGAGTAAAAAGAGCTAGAAAATTAGCGGAGTGGTTAGATTGTAAAATAGCAATCATTGATAAGAGAAGACCAAAACCGAATATGTCAGAAGTTATGAATTTAATTGGAGAAGTTGAAGGAAAAATTGCGATATTCATAGATGATATGATTGATACAGCTGGTACAATTACAAACGGAGCAGAGGCAATCATGGCAAGAGGGGCTATTGAGGCATACGCGTGTTGTACGCATGGCGTATTTTCAGACCCAGCTATTGAAAGATTACAGGCTTCATGTTTAAAAGAAGTGATAATAACAGATTCGATAGCATTACCAGAGTCTAAAAAAATCGATAAGATAAAAGTAGTTTCTGTAGATGAAATTCTTGCGGAAGCTGTCAGAAGAATAGTAAATAATGAATCAGTATCTGAGTTATTTGAAAAGTAAAAGCATATAGAAAGCTAGTATTCCACTAGCTTTTTTTTTTTTTATATGTTAGAATTATTTATATAGACAAAGGTGAGGAAAAGGATTTATTATGAAAAGAATTGTATTTAAAGAAGACAATATTGATTTAGAAATTATAAAAAATAGATTAATTAATGATGGTGTAATAATTTATCCAACAGATACGGTATATGGAGTAGGAGCAAGTATTGATTCACTAAAAGGTCTATGTAAAATCTATGAGATAAAAGAAAGAGATTTTAAATCTCCACTGATAGCACTTTTAAGTAAGGTGGAATACGTTGAGAAAATAGCGATTATAGATGAGGAAAAAAAAACAATTATAGAGAAGTTAGCTAATAGATTTTGGCCGGGCGCTTTAACTATTATTTTAAATAAAAAAGAAACTGTTCCGGATATCATAGTTTCTGGAGGAAAAACAATTGGTGTTAGGATACCTGATTTAAAATTAGCTCAGGAGATAATAGAAAGTGTTGGTGGAATTTTACCAACGACAAGTGCCAATATTTCGGGAGAAAAAACACCGAGAAGTTTTGAGGAGCTAAGTGAAGAGTTTAAAAAGAGAGTGGATATTGTAGTTGATGGTGGAAAATCCCCTTTGGGCATGGAATCAACGATACTAGATTTGACAAAAACGTTCCCAAAAATTCTTAGAGAGGGAGCTATAAAAAAGGAAACAATAGAGGAAGTTATTGGAAAAATATAAAATTTTGGAGGAAAAAATAAAATGAAGGCACAAAAGGTAAACGCAAACAACATGAATCCTATGCAAATGAATGCAATGTCATCAATGATGGGAATGATGAACTCGATTCAAAAGATTGGAAAAGGTAAAAGAAAGTACTCAGTATCTTTGGATAAAGGGACAAAAAAGTTTCTATCTAAATTTATAGAAGAGATAAAAAAACAATTTGCAGTGAACAATGGAATGCAAAATGTCGGGCAATTTTTAGACTATGTAAAATCAGTGGCAGATTCAAAAGATAAAATGGATTTAAAGTTATCTTATGAGGAACAAGAGTTTTTAACAAAAATGGTATCAGATGCTGTCAAAGGAATGGAAAGCGTGCAGTTCAAATGGTATCAGCTTATAAAAAAATCAATGACAAAGGTTATGGCAAAACAATATAGACAGTTACTTGTTCAATTAAAAAAATAGGTATATGGATAAAGCTAGGAAGTAGAGAATTTTTCTACTTCTTTTTTTAAAAAAATTTATTGACATTTTATATGTGATAGGGTATAATTATAAATGTCTGAAGGGATGCCGCTTTAGCTCATCTGGTAGAGCAACTGACTTGTAATCAGTAGGTGATTGGTTCGACTCCGATAAGCGGCACCATATAAAATGCCCCGTTCGTTCAGTGGTAAGGACAATAGATTTTCACTCTATAAACAGGGGTTCGATTCCCCTACGGGGTACCATTAAAATTGAATAAGATATGGTGAGGTTCCCGAGCGGCCAAAGGGATCAGACTGTAAATCTGACGGCTCTGCCTTCGAAGGTTCGAATCCTTCTCTCACCACCACTTATACTACACTAACCTGAAACAGTTTGAAGGATATGTGTGGATTTTTTTTTAAGCGGATTTTTTTTGTAAAAGAAAAGAAAAAATAAATATAAAGAAAAACAGGAGGAAATTTCAAATGGCTAAAGAAAAATTTGAAAGAAGCAAACCGCACGTTAACATTGGAACAATTGGACACGTTGACCACGGAAAAACAACAACAACAGCAGCAATATCAAA
>NZ_CDRRQU010000069.1:0-7282 GCF_977044495.1 Cetobacterium sp.
GTGAGCTCCATTTTTACTTTCGCTAACCCTCTGTATTGTGTATATCTCATTCCATGTAGTTCTTTCGCGTCAGCGAAAACTCTTTCAATGGTTTGACTCCTAAGAGAATAAATCTCTTTAATTCCTACCGTGTGCCTTATATCTTCTACTTTCTCCAAGTACTCTTCCCATACGTGTCTAGCAACTATTTTAGTCTTCTTTTTACTCTCTGTACATTTTTTTAAAAACTGATATTTTTTACAAATCTTTTGATTACTTTTATATTCCTTATATCCCTCTCTATTAGTAGTGCTATATTTCAATATCTCATTATTAGGACATATGTTACAATCATAAGACTCATCATAAACATATTCATATTTTAAAAAAATCCATCTTTTGCCATAGATTTCTTATATGAAAAAATTGGAGTTCTATTGTCGTCTATTATTAACTTTGCTATAGGAGGAGTTATTTTCTTTATTTAATACTTTTTCAATAGATAAAGATAATAATGAGTTGATAGTTCAAGTTCAAGTTAATGAAATTTTATATATGTTAAATGATTTAATAGGAAATTTTACAAAATTTGATTTAATTGAGTTTTGTAAGTTCGAAAAGTTCATACAGTAAAAATACTTTTGACAATATTGAGATTTTAACGCAGATATTCCAAGAAAATGACCTCGTAAAAGGACTTTTGCTATTGTCAAAGAACGGAAAAGAACTTAAAGGAATTTCTTTATTAATGCGTTTAAGGAAACTAGCTCAAGACATGAAAATATCTATAGAATATAATTCAGAAATAATAAAAGGGGTATAGTTATACCCCTTTTTCTCAGTTTTGTATGAATATTTAAAAGTATGGTAATGATATTTATCTTTGGGGGGAAATTCAAAAATAAATTTGCGTTTAAACCGATTTAAATGTGTCTAAAATCGATTTTACGAAGAATTAGACTTTCTATTTTTAATAAATTTGAAACAGTTATAAAAAAACTGCAAAAGAGAACAATAAAAATAAAAGAAAATGAAAATAGATATAAAAGTTATAGTATATTTTCAGTGTTAGAATTTGATAAGAAAGAAAAGATAGTAGAGGCAGAATATAATCCAAAATTTTTACCTTTTATAAGAGATTTAAACCAGGGAAATTTTTGTAAATATTACCTTGAAAATATAAAACATTTATCAAGTAAATATTCAATTTTATTTTATATGATGTTACAGTCTAAAGCGTTTAAGAAAACAATTTTAATATCTATAGATGAAATGAAAATTCTTTATGGAAAAAAATTATACACAAAATAATATTGAAAAGAAAATTTTAAAACCTGCATTGGAAGAGATTAATTCATATACGGATTTAGATATAAGAGTTGAAAAGAAATATACAGGAAAAAAATAACAGCATATAGTTTTTCTATCTCTAAAAAGGAAGCTATTATACCAGATCAATTAAAAGAAGCGATAGAAAAAGCTAAGAAAAATATTTATATATCAAAGTCAAAAATTTTATCTAACGAGTGTGTTGCAATTCTTATGAATGAATTTACTGAAGATGAACTTGTATTCGGTTTAAAAGAAGCGTATGTAATAGTAAATAAAGATTTTAATAAATTAACTTATTTAAGTAAAATTATTAAAACTATAATCTCTAAAGATGATAAAGATATAATAATAGAGAGCGATAATGTTATAGATAACATGGAATCTAAAGAAGAAGTGAAAGAAGAAAATATAAAAAAGTTATCTATAGATGAAATTAGATTAAAGTATATAAAAAAATTAAAACCTCTAGTTCCAATAAGAAAATGGAATTTATTTAATAGTATAATTTCTACTCTTACAACAGAAGAAGAAATAAAAGAACAATACGAAAAATTAATTAGAGAATAAAAAGTTATTGATTTTTTTTATACAATAAATTAAATATATTGTATAGCAAAGATACAGAAGAAAATTATTCCAATCTACTAGGACTATCTCAACATTTTTTATTATATCCAAATGTACGATTAATTAAAATTAAAAAATAATTGACATTTAAAAAAAATGAGTGTATATTTAAGGTACTAAATATATATGATTCAATGATATGAATTTCATTGTACGGAAAAGAGTCGGGAGTGAGAAAACCGACTCTTTTCTATTTTTTGTAAATATGCTATACTACTCCAAGTGGTTACCTACCTCTAGAAAGGGGGTGAAATTCATAAATGTTAAGAATCATATATATTGTCCTTTTTTTCCTACTAATAGCTAAAAAAGGGTACTAGGTAATCACTGGCTAGGTGCCTCACTCACCTAGCCTTTTTTATTTGGAAAAATTCAGCTTTAAATAGCTTTTTTACCTATTATAAGATAAAGTTAGGTAATCAACTAAGGTTAAGAATAGAAATATGTTAAAATCAATTATATAAAGAATAATAAGCACAATATAAAACCCTATAATCTTTGTATAAGAAATAAAAACTACTTAACTATAAAAAATACTCTTACTTATATGTTTTTAATTGAAAATGAGAGCATAGACTAGACCCTCATTTTTGGAATAAATGTATATAGGTTTGTTGATTAAAAAGCAAGGAATTATTCCTGCCAGTTGTTTGTTTAACTTTAAAAATCTGTAATTTTTTTCAGTGTATCAATTTTAACTAAAATCTTCAATAATAATTTTTATTTTTATATTTGTTCTTAATTAGTACAATAAAAATTATTTGAAAATATATTTTGAATTTTTATACTTTAAACTCTCTAAAATTGATTTTAAGTCTTGTGTAAATGTTTTAAATCGTAAAATAAATTGAAATCGATTTTAGAGTGTTTTTAGACTGTTTAAAATGCATTTTAATTTTTGTTTTAGAATTCAATTTTTAAATATATAAAATTTTATGTTTTTGATTTTTTTCAATTTTTTTTTCAAAATAAAAATCCCTCTTTTTAAAAAGATCATTTTTCTTAAATTATTTAATAATATCTTTTTAAGACCCTCAACAAAGCCTTTATTTATAAGGGTTAAACATATACAAGTAAGTACCAAAAGACGGAAAAATTTAATTAAGTAAGTACTAAAAGGTGCAAAGTAAAATATTGCTATAAATTATATTTTTTAGAAAGTTGTTTTATTTCAAAACAGTATTTTTATAAAAAAAACTCCCATTAGAGGAGTTTTTTACGCAAATATATCTAATCTCATACTAATAGTTTTATTTTTTTGAAGTTTTTCATTATAATTAAAACCATTTTTTAAATATAATTCATCAACTTCAGGATTATATTGGATGTCTGCGTCTACAATCAAAAATCTACTTGTAATTCCTAAATTAATAGAATCCATAAGCAATACCTATTTCAATTAATAAACTAAATATATTAGAATAATTGATGTCAGCAGCCCAATTTACCAATTTTAATACAAGGAAAAGAATTAAAAATTATATCACCAATTCCATGAGAAACTTTTTCATCTGAAGATAAATTAATGGCACTTGACGAAACACAGGGCATGAAACAAGCCTTGATAAGCAACTAGATAATGCTTTTGGTACGTCTGAATATGCAAGAGAAGAGTTACGAGCTGAAATATCATCTATGTTTTTACTATCAGAACTAGGCATAAAAGTAGAGGATAGAAAATTTAATAATAATCAAGAATATGTTAAAAACTGGGTTAGTGTTTCACAAAACGACCCTAACGAAATATACAGATCTTCTGTTGACGCAGATAAGATTACTGATTATATAATTGAGGAATACAATGCCATAGAAAAAAGTTACGAATTAGAAAAAGCAACTAAAGAACTTGAAAAAGATAACGTTGTTGAAGTAGTTAGTCCAATTAAAGAAAAAGAAAAAGGTAAAACTACTGATGAACACGAACTAGAATAACTTAGTTGATTTTTGGAGATTAAAGGTTTATAATTCAATCAGGAAAGATTGTTCAATATAACGAAAAAGAGGTTTTTGCTTTGGTCGGCTCAAACCTCTTTTTATTTTTTGTAATAAATGGTGTAATAGTTCTTAGATACCGAGCTTTAGTAATGAAAATTATATCCCTCAATGAAAGGGGGTGTTATATTGAACATCATATTTTTCCTAATAGTTTTCTTCTTACTGTGTAAAAATACTTACTAGGTAGGACAATAAGCAAGGTATCGAGTAAAAGGCGACCAACTTTTACGAACTGGCAAGGATAAAACCTTGCTTTTTTTGATAAATATTTGTAAGTATATTGAAATAAAAAATGGGGGAATAATCAATGAAAAAAAGAAAAAATAAAAGTTCCATAATAAGAATTATTATTTCAAATTTTAATTCTGAGGAAATGAAAGAATTTAAAGTTCTTTATACAAAGCAAGGTGGAGTAGACACTTTTCTAACTACTACTAAATTTGATGATAATGGAAAATTAATATTTATTTCCGTGAAAGAAAAAGCTAGAAATAAAAAATTTTATGTGCAGTTATTTTGATCCAAATTTCTTATAATTGAAATTTAGTCCCAACAAAATATTTATTTGTATCAATATCTACAAATCCATATTTATTAACTTATTTTGCAATCTCATACTCATTTATATTGAGAGCAATCAAATAATTGGTTTCCATTTTTAAAAGATCATAAATCTTTTGATTTTTGTGGTAATGTGTCTGTTCATTATCTTTATCGCATATGTTAAATATTCCTAATGAGTTAAGTTATGAACAGGGGATTAAACTTATTAAAGATTTTGTAAAAAATGATTTAGAGATAAAATTACAAAAAGAAAAAGAAGAATGGGAACTGTAAAAAACGACCTCGTAAAATCGATTTTAAGCTCTTTCAAAAAGTATAGACTTGTATTATAGCATTAAAAATACAAGAAAAAATGGTATAATGAATCGTAATAAAAAATATAATTTCAATTATTGGATTCAAGTATAGAAAAAAGAGGGAAAAAGAAAAATTCCCTCTTTTTTAGTTGGATGAAAAAAGAGCTACTCGTTACACTCATTGGAATTTATTTTTCAGTCTTACAAAAATAGTAAAATATTATAGTATCTTTTTCTATATATACTTTTTTTCATAAGGATGATATTATTTAAACATTCAAATTATTTAAAAAGGGGTTAAATTAATGGAAAATACTTATAATTCAAATTGGTTTGACAATTTTGATATTCCAATGGCGTATTTATACTTAAAAAAACAAATTTCTTATAAAAATAATGTTTTGCTTCACTTGAAGAAACAAATTGCTGATTTTGAATATAGCTATAAATTATATGAAATAACTGGTAATGATGATTCGGTTGATTTTTCAGAAGTGATATTAAAAATTATTTAGATTACGGATTTGAAAATACTATTAGTTTTGAAAAGGTAGTAAAAAAAATAGAATCCACTTCTTTAGAAGAAAATATCTTAGATTTATTTAATAATAAAAATTTATGTAATAATAGTTTATAAAATATAAAAAACTAATTACAACTTTTATGCAAAATAAGAATTCTTTATCTCAAAATACAAGCACGATAGCTTACAATTATATTATTGATTGCCCTATTGAAATTCACATTTTAACTATTATTTGGGTAAAGACAATTGGAGTTGAATTAGATAGAAAATTAACAAAATATGCTTATGCTTTTAGATTAGATGATGATGTTATATCTCAAAAATTATATAAACCTTTATTTAAAAGTTATTCAAAGCAATATCAACAATATAAAAATAGCGGATTAAATAAATATAACCAAATAATAAATGAAGAAAAAGAAACAGCATTTATAATTAATTTAGATTTAAAAAAATTTTATTATTCTATTGATCAGAAGATTATAAAAAAAGTAAAAAAAGAGATTATTCAAATAGAAAAAAAAACTTAACAATAATGGCGAATTAACAAACTTTATTTTTACTTTGATAGGATTTTATTCAAATAAAGTAAAAATAGATTTGAATAATTCTAAGCTTAAGAATAAAATTTGTTTACCTATTGGATTATATTCTTCTCCTATTATTGCAAATTATATATTAAAACCATTAGATGATATTATGGTTACAACAATTTCTCCAGCAAGTTATAGTAGATATGTTGATGATATGTTTATTGTTTTTAAAGAATCTAGAGAACATTTGTTTAAAACTAAAACAGAATACTTAAATAAAAAAATAAAACCTTTATTAAATAAAATAAAACAATTAAATTTAGAAATTAACGAACATAAAACAGTTGTCGAATGGGGTTCAACTAATACTAAAAATTCAAATATAGAAGCATTAAAAAAGAAATTAGATGAAAAAATGTGAACGTCAATCATATTTGTAAAAAAAAATGATAAGAGTTTGCAAAATTTCGTGAGTGATATTTGTAAGTTTTTACTTGAAGATAGTCTCTCTATTTTCTAGCCGATAACTGTTACCTTTTAGATTGAATATCTGGCATCTGTAAACCAACCGATTTAATATTGCAGTGGCTAGAGCTTCATCTTGAAGAAGCTCTGTCCATTGACTAAAATCTTTATTTGATGTTATACAAATTGATGTTTTTTCATGAAGTCCACTTACGATTTCAAAGAATAGATTAGCATCTTCCTTGGTTAGTGGAATGTATCCGACTTCATCTATTATTAGTAAATCACATTTATTTAAGCGATTTATTACCTCTTTTGATTTTCTGCAACCATCCTTATTCTTTAAAAAATATATTAATTCATTCATAGTAAGAAAAAGAACGTGATATCCTAATTTTATAGTGCGGTAGCCTAACCCTATTATTAAATGCGACTTTTCTACTCCAGGTGGTCCTAAGAAAATTAAGTTGTACATATTATCAATCCATTTCATTTCTTTTAAAATATTTATTTTAGTTTTATCAATAGATTTTTGAAAAGTTGTATCAAAAGTTTCTATCTCTTTTGGATAAGGAAACTTTGCTCTTTTAATTCGATTTCTTAAAGCATCTTTTTCTTTTCGCTCAACTTCAACTTTCAGTATCTTAAAAAGAAATTCTTTGTACGTTTCGCTTCCTTGTTCTGCTTCTTCGATAAATTTCATAATGCTAGTTTTTAAAGTAGAAAGTTTTAGTTGGTTTGCTATATCTCTTAAAATGTCTAAATCATTCATAGTCCTTCCTCCTGAATACTTTGCTATTCTAAAATACTACGTGTATTTACATCACAAATTTTAGCAATTAAATCATTTGGTGAAGATTCTTCTTTTTTTATGGGTAAAGCATATTGTTTAACTTTCAAAGTTAAAGTTCCTAATAACATATCTCCTTTTAAAAGAGAATATTCAACTCCTCCAATTAAAGAGT
>NZ_CDRRQU010000070.1:0-6812 GCF_977044495.1 Cetobacterium sp.
CTTCTGACTATTTTCTCTATTCGGTTGCTAATGTCCTTCTCTACAATTTTTGTCGGCGGTGTTTCCCGCTGACAAAAATTATAGTATCATAAATTTTAAACTTCGTCAACATCTTTTTTTATTTTTGTTTTATAATTATTTTTATGATAAAATTACATATATTTGCGTCAATTTATTAATTTTTTTAGGAGGATTTTATGAATATAGTACTAATGGAACCTGAAATTCCTTATAATACAGGTAATATCGGAAGAAGTTGTGTTCTTACAAATACAACATTACACTTAATTAAACCTTTGGGGTTTTCTTTAGATGAAAAACAAATTAAAAGATCTGGTCTTGACTACTGGGAATTAATCGATTTAAAAGTATGGGAAAATTATGAAGAGTTAAGGGCAGCTTACCCTGAATCTAATTTTTATTTTGCTACTACTAAAACTACACAAAAATATTCAGATGTAAAATATAAGCCAAATGATTTTATTGTTTTCGGTCCTGAGTCCAGAGGAATTCCTGCAGAAATTAGAGAAGCTAATACAGAAACATGTATAACTATTCCTATGATTAAGATGGGAAGATCTCTTAATTTATCAAACTCTGCAGCTATTATTCTTTATGAAGCTCTAAGACAAAATAATTTTAATTTGGGAGAGTAACGTGTTATCACTTATTGTAGCAATAGATGAAAATAATTTAATTGGAAATAAAAACTCTATGCCTTGGAATATTCCTGAGGACCTAAAACTTTTCAAAGAAATTACTGATGATAGTATTGTAATTATGGGAAGAAAAACTTTTCAATCAATTGGAAAACCACTGCCAAATAGAATCAATTTTATTTTAAGTAAAGATGTGAATTTTTTTCACGAGAATACTTCAATATTTAATTGCCCAGACAGTGCTTTAAAAAAAGCATTAGCTTTACAAAAAATTAATGACAAAAAAATTTTTATTATTGGTGGAAAAACTATCTATGAATATTTTCTGCCTTTAGTGAGTGAATTGCATTTTTCTTATATTAAAGGTAACTTTTTTGGAGATACCTATTTTCCTAAAATAAATATATCGGATTTTCGTGTAATTGAAACAAGAGAATTTTCAGATTTTATCTATGTTCATTACATAAAAAAACACTTGTAATTCACAAAAACATATGTTATATTACACTAGTAATTGTTAAAATACTAGGGAGGACTATATCAATGAACAGATTAAAATTATCACTATTAGCTTTAATAGCTAGTTTAAGTGCTTCTACTATGGGAGCATCTATAGATCATATCCAGAATTACTCAGCTGAGTACGGTGGAAATCCAGCACAACAAGGTGCTATTAATGTGGGGTCTACAGTTTACTTTAACCCTGCTGGACTTATGAGATTAGAAAATGGAACATACATTGTTGGAGGAATCCAGTATGCCTTCGGTGACCAAAATATGAGCGAAGGTGGGAGAGATTTTTCAACTAACCTTTCGTCTCCTATACCTAACTTTGCTCTTTACAAAAAAACAGATGACGGAGCTTACTTTTGGACAATGGGAGGTGTTGCTGGAGGTGCTGAGTTAGAGTATAAAGACAGTATCCCTTTAACTGTAAATCTTCTTGGAAAAGATATTAATTTCAACAACTTTTTAAGTGGAACTAATGTAAAAGGGTCCAATATGTACGCCCAAACTACTTTAGGAAAAGCTTTCAATTTAACAGATAAATGGTCAGCTTCATTAGCAATTAGAGGAGTCTACGCTAAGAGAACTTTAAAAGCTAAAACTACTCTTGACAAGAATGTTACTGCTGGTGACTTACTTGGAAATCCGTTACCATTTCCTATCTTTGTAGCAGGAAATGCCTCTATCGACTCTGAACGAGAGGCTTATGGAATAGGTGGACAATTTGGTTTGAACTATGCTCCAAATGATAGACTGAATATTGGTTTTAGATACGATACTAAAGTTAATTTAAAATTTAAAACTAAATCTGACATAAATGACACTACTTATGGACCAGGACTTAATCTAGGAAACCTTGTTATTCCAAGCATGGGTGTTTCGGACGCACTTTTAGGATTATATCCAGTATATAGAGATGGCGAAAAAATTAGAAGAGATTTACCTGCTCTAGTAGCTTTAGGTGCATCATATAGAGTTACAGACCAATGGACTACTTTCATAGGTGGTAACTACTATTTTAACGAATCAGCTACTATGGATAGAATAGGTAAGACTAGTGTTGATTACAAAAATGGATGGGAAATTTCTGTCGGTTCTGAGTATTGGTTCACTCCACAAATTGCTTGGCTTGTTGGCTTTAATTATGCTGACACTGGAGCTCCTGATAAGAGTTTTGCTGCGACAGAGTATGCTTTAAACTCTACTATGTTAGGAACAGGAGTTAAATATAGACCTAACGAGTCTGTAGAATGGACTGTTGCTTTAAATCACTATATTTATGATTCGAAAACAGTTAACAACATAAAATATGAAAAAGAGATATCTAGTATAGGTATCAACTTTGTAAAAAAGTTTTAATTTATAAAGTTTAGGAGGAAGTAATGCCCAAAAAAGCGATTTTTAAAAGAGAACAAATTCATGAAAAAGCTTTTGAAATGTTTGAAAAACATGGGTTAGATGATATTACTGCAAGGAATCTAGCCAAAGCTTTAAATTGTTCTCCAGCACCGATATATAGTTGTTATTCGTCTATGGATGAATTGAAAACAGAACTCATAGAAAGGGCCAAAAAAATTTTTTTAGAATATGTAGTTAGACCTGAAACTGACTTAGTCTTCCTCAATAGTGGTATTGGACTTTGTGCATTTGCAAGAGAGGAAAAACAACTATTTAAATCAATATTTCTTAGAGATAATTCATATGGTAATCTCTTAAAAAAATTTAGAGATCTCATGAAGGTTGAAATGGAAAAAGATGAAAGATTTGGAAATCTACCAACTGAGTTTAAATATGATCTCTTCTTGGATTGCTGGCTATTTGGACATGGTCTAGCTACACTTATCGCAACAGATTATTTTGAAAACCCTACAAATGACTTCATTAAGGATAAACTTTTAAATAGTGCAGCTGTAATGCTTTATAAGAAGTTAGATGATTTTAATTTAAAAAATAAATAGATTATTTTAAATTAACCATGAGATAAGTTTAAAAATATTATCTCATGGTTTTTTACTTGACTATCCAACTTCTTCTATATTTTTTTCTCCATCTAATTTTTCAGTTTTCAAAGAATATTTTGAAGTCAATCCAAATATAATCATCAATATTGATGTTACCAATATATATATCAACAGTATATAATAAAATATCCCTTGAGCCAAATACATACTTAAAGTTACCCCTATACCAAAGATGAAATCCATAAAGCCATCTAACATTAATATCCTTTTTACTACTACAAGCGTTTTATTATGTGTTATCCCCTCTGGCTCATAAACTTTAGTTACAATGTGACTTATTCCTCTAAACGTTAAAAATGCACCTATATAAAATATAACTATATATCCTTGAAGTTCAACCTTTGTAGCAGTAATTTTTTCTATAGCTAAACCGACCTCTTCTATTAAATTTTTTTCTGCTATTAGAAGTTTATTCGATAAAAGTAGCAAACCAGAAAAACATTCAAGTATTCCCCAAAAGAAAATCTCTCCCCAGTGAAACTCTTTTTCTCCTATACCAGAAAACGAATAGATTAAGTTTCCTATCCCTGTTAAAAAAAATAAAAAACCTAATATCTTCACTACATCATTTAAAAATATTCCATTTCCAATTACTACTATTCCCACGTAAATTAAAAACAGCATGCCAACTATCACATGATAAAACCACTGTTCTCTAAAAGATTTTCTTATTTTTATAGTTAATTCTTTATACATGATCTCACCACCAGCTTTTATTTTTGATTCAGTAAATAAAAAACAGGAAAATCACTGTCTTCCTGTTTTTTCTATTTTTTTCTTCAATTTCCTACTTTAAAAATCTCTTTTCATAAAATTATTTTTATATCATTAGAAGCAGTTACTCTTTTACCTTTATTTATTTCACTAATTATTTTTTTCTTTTCTCCCAAGGGTAACTTTATACTGAAGATGTTTTCATAGTATTCCAATTCACTACTATCGACTATCTCTATATTTGACGGAATCGTATAATCATCCTCTATATACTCATAACCACTATAACAAATTTTATTTCTCGTTATAATCAAATTATATTTATCTGTTTCTAAAGCTTTGTTTCCCATATAAACATAAAAATCATATCCTTCTTTTTTTATATCTCCCTCTTTTACAACACATACTTTTTTTTCAAAAAGTTTATAATAAATTTTTATTGTTTCTATAACTGTATCCATTCCCCTTCCAGAACTACAACTTACAACAACATTTTTTTTATCTTTAAATATTGTTTTTAGAATCTTTTTTTGCAACGAATTATATTCTAAATCTCCTATTAAAAACTCCTTTATCTCCTTAAATATTTTTCCAGAGTCAAGGGAGAGAGTTTTAAATTCCTCATCTCTTTCTATCCAAATATGGACATTATAATTTTCATCTTTTCTTATTATTCTATCAACTCTTACATTAAATTTATAACCATAATAATCATTCAATCTTTTTAAAATCAATTTTGTCTGACTATCTAAAAAACCAACACTATTTCTTCCGACATTAATAGATACTTCATTATCAATAAAACTGATATTCAACTTTTCATTTTCTAAATCTCTACGTGTATAAAAAATAGACTTTATTGGAAATTTAATATCGTATAAACTTTCAAAATCCTTTATATTATTTAAAACCTTTTTAGCCGGTTTTATATCTTCTATAAAAATTTTATATTGATATCTATCTTTATAGCTTTCCATCTTAAGTTTAAATGCGACGTCTATCTCCTCATAATCCAATATTGATTCAAACATATCGTCACTATTGAACCACACACAATTTTTTATCTCTATTCCATTTTTAATTAAATCCATCATCAAATGATTTTTTTCCTTTCCAATAGCTCTAAAATTTGTATATTTACAATTTTTTATAGCAAATAGTGGTGAGGCATTTCCAAATCCATATGGCTCCAATAAAGAAAGCTTATCCATTAAATCAAAAGATATTTTTATCATAGAAAGTTCACAATCTATCTTTACAGGTTTTTTTGTATCTTCACTACTCAATTTTTTTATTGCATATTCATTTATTCGCTTTGAAAACTCTTCTAATTTTTCAATCGCTATTGAGAAACCTGCAGCCCCAGCGTGTCCACCATATTTTATAAAAACATCCTGTATTGAATTCAAAGCTTCAATCATATTAAATGCTTCTGTACTTCTACATGACGCTGTTGCTATTCCTTCATCTGGCTTTATTTCCATTACAATAGTAGGTTTATAATATCTATCCAAAATTTTTGAAGCCACTATACCTATGACACCATGATGAAAATTTTTTTCTGCAACAACAATTACACTATCCTCATCTAGTTTTTCTTTTTCAATCTTCTCTACAGCTTTTTTTAAAATAATTTCCTGAATCTCTTTTCTTTCATTATTTTTATTTATTAGCTCATATATTAACTTGTCACAAGTCACATGGCACCCACTAACAAGGAGTTCCACAGCCATTTTAGCATCTTCTAGCCTTCCAGCAGCATTAAAGATTGGAGCTATAATGAAGCCTACATCATACGTGTCAAAACTCTTTTCCATTGGGTTTTCGAACAATCTTTTCATAAGCATATTCAGACCTTGCCACTTGCTACTTTTTAAAAGCTCTAATCCTCTTTTTACTATAAGTCTATTTTCTCCCTTTAAAGGAACTATATCTGCAATAGTTCCAATTGCGACAATATCTAAGTATTTGTATATGTCATTTTTTCTCTTTAATTTTTGATATAGAGCAAACAATAACATAAAAGCTGTCCCTACTCCAGCAAAATACCTATATGAGTTTTTGTTATCATCTCTTTTAGGATTTATAATAGCATACGCCGGAGGAAGTCCGTTATTTATTTCATGATGATCAGTTATAATCATCTCCATTTTCAGATTATTACAGTGTTCAACTTCAGAATTTGATGAAATTCCACAGTCCACAGTTATTATTAAATCTCCACCTTCTTCTTTTATGTAATTCAACGCTTCTTTATTTAAACCATACCCTTCATCTCTTAATGGTATATAGTATTTCACATTAATATCCAACTCTTTTAGCGCCAGATAGCATAAAGATGTTGAAGTTATCCCATCCACGTCGTAATCACCATATATCCAGATAGTTTCATTATTTTTTTTAGCTCGCAATATTCTTTCTACAGCTTTATCTACATCCGATAAATCACTTGGATTCATAAGATTTTCTAGTGTTCCATTTATAAAAAATTCAATTTCATCTCTTGATTCAATTCCCCTATTGTGGAGAATTTGCTCTATCTCTTTATCTATATTTTCATTTCTTCGTTCAAAATTTTCTGATTTGAATACCCATTTTGTGTTTCTCATTCTATACCTTTCCTCATTAATTATATATCGCACTATAAAATGCGTACGTATAAACTATTTCCTCTATTTCAGTTTGAAATTTTTCATCAACTATCGTCTCTAATTTCAAATCTCCATCTAACTCAAAGCTCAATGTTTTCAAAATCCTCTCTCCATATATATATTCTATTAATGTTTTCAAAATCATTCCATTGTGCTTATCGTATATTTTTTTCAAAATTTCTGTACCTTTATTTATGTTATTTTGTGGGTTATAATAGTTTTCTTCATTGTCTTTAATCATCTTTTTTGGTATACCCATT
>NZ_CDRRQU010000071.1:0-6812 GCF_977044495.1 Cetobacterium sp.
TATAACACAATTCTATTGAAAATAATATAATTTTATGTTAAAATGTGGTTACTAGGATATTATCCTAGTAACATAAAAAAAGAGGTGTTTGATATGGAAAAAACATTTGAATTTATTGATACTTTAGTGGAAGAAATGGGAGTTGAAAAAGCTAGAGAAGAATTTATACAGGTTAGTATGGGAGAATTAGACAATTTTGCAAGGAATAAGAAATTTGATGATGTATTTCATCTGACTGCTGATGAGGTGTTTCATCAAGATGATGAAGATAAGATTGATAACATAATAGATTTCATTAATTATCATAAATATACAGTAAAAGGTACAACACTTGCAGAGTTATTTGAAATATTATTAGAGGGATTGAAGAAAAAATCTGATTGTTTACCTGCCGAGATTTTAGGAGAGTTTTTTGATAATGCCAATAGAAGATTTACATTAGCAAATTTAACATTAAAAGAATTTTTAGAGAAATGTGATGTAGAAGAATTGAAAATATATCAAAATACTTTAGATATAGTAATTAGAAATTTGACTGTTGATGAAGAAGAAAATTGTTTATTTAATGAAGATGAACAAAGATATATTCTAAGAGTTTGGATAGGCGAAGGAGATTATCTATATTTCAAATTTACAGAAGATGAAATCAACATCAAAATGGATAGAATAGAAAAAAGTGAGTATCATCTAGCAGATAAAAACTTTAGAGATTATAATTATATCTTTAAAATTAGAGATTTTGAACTATACTTTCAAATTTCAGATAGAGATTAGGAGAACTTATGAAAGAAGAGATAGAAGAATTTGAAATAAACTTAGATTATGTAACTATTCCTGCACTTGATGAGCTATCATCTAAAGAAAAATTTATAATTTACTTTCAATATGACTATATTATCAAGTTAAGGAATCTTCAAGTTTTCTTAAATTCTAAATTCAATGAAGATAGCGAAAGTTCTGAAATTCTTGATTATCTAAAGAGTTTTATAAATCTAAAGGAATTAGATTATTTTTATGAGTTTTTAAAATCCTTACAAGTAGTGAATTTAAGAGAGTTTGAGCTATTTTTCAAAGCTATTAAAATGAATTATGAGTTGATGATAAGACAAAGAAGTTCTGCTAGAACTCTAAATATAAGTGTTGAGAGTTTTGCTAGAGTCAAGGGGATATATTATCCTTGCTATGAGAGTATGGAAGTTATCTTCCAAGAAAATGATTGTTTCTATAAAAAAACTGAAAAGTTAGAAAATTTAACTAAATATATAGTTAAACCAATTTTTTGATATTTTTCTAAAAAAATTGACCTCGTAAAACGCCGTTTAAGAGGTTTTTCAAGGGGTAGACGATACTTATACCTCTTGAAAATACTGTATTTATAAGGCAAGTAGATAATTTAAAAAAAATCTACTTGAAATAATATTATTTTATTTACTAGGATATTATCCTAGTAACTTTTTATAAAGGAGATAAAATGTTTATATTAGATAAAGAAAAAAAAGAAGAATGGAAGAAATATTATAAACTTCAAGAAGAAGTATTTGATTTTATTTTTAAAAATTCAGAAGTAATTACTGATAATAGGAGTTCAAAATATATTAGAACTATTAATTATGTTGAAGATAAAGAAAAACTTAAAATGATTAAAAGAAAAATCAATAAATTAGCTAAAGAGTATAAAGAAGTTTCGGGGAAAGAAAGGTTGCCGTATAACTTCCCAATAATTTTGAATGATGTAGAAAATATAAATATTAACACTAATACTGCTGTACAGTCATTTTCTATTACTAGAAAAGAAGAAAATAATAGACAATATTTTAAACCTTTAAAGGAGTTCAAACGAGAATTTAATTTTGATGTAGAGAAAATCAATGAAGTTATGAAAAAATATAAGCTTGAAATAGAGAGAAAAGAAATAGACCTTGAAGATGATGAAGAAGATGAAAAAACAATAGTAGAATCTGTGTATATTACTTATAAGAATTTATTAGATTTAGCAGGAGCTGATGTTATTCAAGTTCATATTCCAAATGGGATAGAATATATTTTAACAATCAGAAAAATAGGAGAAACTAGAAGTAAAAAGCAAAGATATGGATTTATTATTTTAGATAATCTAGCAACTGTTCAATACTCTACAAAACAGGCAAAGCGTTCTCATTCATATGAAAAAACATTAGAAAAATTTGAGTTTTCATTTGAAACAGTAGCAACCTACTATATCAAAGAGAAAAAAAGTAATCAAATGAACATGTTTTAATTTTACTAGGATATTATCCTAGTAACTACAACAGAAAAAAGTAATCAATGAATATGTTTAAAAAATAACAAGAAAGGTGTTTATAATGAATGAAATAATATATCCAACAATTTTAACTTATGAAGATGATATAATCTATGGTGGTGTTCCTGACCTAAATATTGATAACTATGCAACATATGGAAAAACAATAGAGGAAGTATTAAGTAATTTAAAAGAAATTATAACTCTTACTCTATTAGATTTAGAAGATGAAAAAAAAGAATTTCCAAAGGCTAGAGAAATAAAAATATTAAAAAATGAATTAGAAGAAAATCAAGAAGTATTATTATTAAATATGTGGTTACCTTATGAGAAATCTAAAGTAAAAAAAGTAGTTGATATTGACGGATATGAAATATCCTAATGATTGTAATTTAAGTGAATATGTATTATATACAAGGGGAAATTAGTATTTCCCCTTATTTTTTTCTTTTATTCATAATCAAAAATGTGTTTTAAAATTATTGAAGAATTTTCTTTCAAACTTTGCAAAATATCTTTAATAAACTTTTCATCATTACTCTTGCTAGTATGGTAGCAGTATTTAAAAAGTTTATGATACTTGTTGCAAAAGTCAAAAATAGTTTGTAGTTCTTCCTGTGTTATTCCTCTAAAAATTTGAATATCATTTCCATGAACAAATTTATAATTTTGGGGATTGATTTTGACTTCATCATTCCACAACTTAAAGAAAGTTTTTTCTCTTTCTTTTTCATTTTTTATGAACTTCATAGCACTAATTTCCTTTGTTTGAGTTCTCCCAATTTTTCTTTTCTTCTTCAAGTTTTTCTAATTTAATTTTCATGGAAACAAACTCAAGTTCTTTCTCAATAACTTTTCTTTCTTTCTTATAATCAGTCATTACTTTTTTTAGTTTTTCAATATGATTATCAATAGTATTTAATTTTTTCTGTAACTCTTCTTCTTGCTCAAGTAACGTCATATTTTTTTTAGATTTTTTTTCTTTAATTATTTCATTATTATTTGTATTTTCAGACATCAAAATCAGCTCCTTTTGTTTTTTTAGTCTGATATATTATACTACATTTTTTCTCTTAAAGCAATTATATTAATTGAAATGTAAAGCATATTTAATTTGATTTTCTTTAAAACATATAGTATAATTAATATAAAAGCAATTATCTTCTTAATTCGTCAGAATTAAGAACTCCCTTGTAGTTTTGACATATATGTCAAAACTAAGGGAGCAACTGCGTTGAGCTTTTTTATGAAATCATGAGGTGATATTATGATAAGCTATTCATTGCATTTTGGAAGTAAAAAACATGCAATATCAAATAAAATAAAATTATCATCTGTAAGTAAACATAATATGAGAGAATATGAAGATAAATTTAGTTGTCCGTCGGCAATAGATTTAGAATTATCTCAACATAATGAAATACTAAGAGGAAGTAATAATTTATATAAAGATGTTGAGAAATTTTATAGAGATACTTTTGATGAAAGTAGATTAGAATATAACGCAAAACAAACTAGAGATGACAGAAAAATTTTTGACTATTTTCAAAAAATATCTGATGACAAGCAAAAGAATATAGCTGTTGAATGTATTATCCAATTAGCTGATAAAGAATATTGGGAAAGAATAGAACTTGAAGATAGGAAAAAGATGACAGAAGTATTTGAAAAACAAATACAATATCTTGAAAAAAATTTAGAGAATTTTAAAATTGTAAATGCAGTTGTACATTATGATGAGAGTTCTCCACACCTGCAAATTGTGGGTGTTCCTATTAGTACAAAAAATAAAAGAGGAATGGAAGTACAAGTGTCAAAAAACTCTGTATTTTCTCAAGAGATAATGAGAAAATTACAAGCTGAAATGAGAGAAGTTGCTATTCAAGATTTTAATAGAGTCTATCAAAAAAAAGAAGTTCTTAAAGGAAAAGAAAAAGGTAGAAACTATGATTATAACATAGATGAAATCAAGCTAGTGAAAGAGCATGAAAAAGTTTTAGATAGAGATAGAAAAGAAGTTCTTGAGATATTATCAAAGAAGAAAAAAAGTTTTGGAGTGTTCGGAAAGGAAGAAGTTAAACTTGATGAGAAAGAAGTTGATAAAATTCTTCAGTTCATTAGCACCAAATCGGCTATTTTTGAAAGTAGAAAATCTTTAGATATTTTAAAAGAAAAAAATAAGGATTTAGAGCAAAGAAATATTGATGTTGCAGGAGAGATAGAACAGAAAAAAAATGAATTGCTTAGAAAAAATAATGAGATAGAAGTGTTAAAAATACAGAAAACTGAATTAGAAAAAAATATTAGTGAGAAAAAAGCAGTAGCAGAAGATGAATTATCTAAATTTTATAATGCTAGAAAATACAATTTAGAGAGAGAATTAGAGTTAGAAAGAAAAAATCTTAAAGATAAGATTATTACTGAAATTAGAGAAGAAGTTAAGCAAGAACTTGTTGTTAATAATGCTGAATTACAGACTTTAAAACAACATCTTGAAGAATTAGAAAAAATTAAAAAATCTTTAGAGAAAGAGTGTAAAAAATTAGAAAAATTAAAAGAATTAGAGCAAATGGAAGAAGAAAAACTAGCTTTAGAAAAAATTATTTTTAATAAGAAAAATGAAGTTTCTAATTTAGATAGTTTGAAAGATAAAGTTCATAAAGAGATAGAAGATTTAAAGAAAGAAAAGCTAGAAATAAAGACTAGGGAACAGAACTTAATCAGAAAGGAATATCAACTAAAAGAAGAAAAATTATCACTAAAAAATAGAGAAGATAGTATCAAAATAGAAAAAGACAAAATTGAAAATCAAAAGTTAGAACTAACCAAGGAGCTTGAAAAATATCATCAGATTAAAGAAGAACTATCTTCATCAAGAAGAGAAATAAATCAACTTGATGATAAAAAAAGAGCTGTTTCAAATGAAATTAAAAATATTGAGAATCAACTTGAAGATAGAAAAGAGTTATTGCAGGAGATAGAAAATTATAGAGAATTAATGAGAATCTCTGCGAAATCTAGTGATGAATTTAGTCAAAAACTTAGAGAGAAATTTATAGAAATTAGTATTGAAAATAAGATGAGTGCAGGAATAGAAGAAAGTATTAATAGTCTAAAAGAAAAAAATTCTCTTGAAGAAAGAATAATTTTAAATGCTAAAATTGAAATGTATGAGAAAAAATATAAAGATAACTCAAGCGAGGAAATTCAAGAGAAAATAAAGAATTTTCAATCATATAAAGAGAACTTTAAATTTGATTATGAAGAAGTAAGAGAGATATTGAAAAACTTTATTTCAAAAAGAAATAATTTAATTTTAGAGAATAAAAACTTAAAAGTAGTATTAGAACAAAGTGCAAATACTAAAAGTGCTAGTGAGCTAAAACAAATAGATAGAACAATAAAAAGTAATAATAATAAGATTAGAGTGTTAAATCAAGCTAAATTAATAGTCAGCAAAGCTACGAAATTAGATAAACTTCCTCCACGAACAGCAGGAGCAGTAAGTGGATATACAGAAAAAAATAATAGAACTTTAGAGGAAAATTTAAACAACACTAGCAAACTTTCAGTACTTGCTAGTAATTGTGTAATAGAGATATATGATGATGAGATAGATATAGTTGAAAAAGAAAAAAGAAAAATACAAGCTAGAGCAAGAGGATATGAAAGATAGAGAGTAGAACTCTCTATCTTTATCATCAGAGTTTATAAATCTTAATTTTAGGTGTTGCTAAAAATTTTTTGTTATTTTTTTCGACGTAAGTCAAATAAACTGTTTTAGTCACAAATAAGAGTCTCATACCCCCTTCTATTTATTTTTTATAATTATTGAGAAGATATAATTATAAAAAAACGTTCCCCCGAAGTAGTGTTTTTTCTCCAAATAGGTTATTTTAGGGGGAACTTAAATTCAAAAAGGTGGAATAAATATATTGATAATATAACGCCCCTGTGATATAATTTTTTTATCAAAAATGTACAATAAATTCATTGATAATATAACGCCCCCGTCGGTGTTTTTTCTTTTTCAAAAAAATGTACAATAAATTCATTGATAATATAACGCCCCCGTCGGTGTTTTTTTTAGGTGGTTTTTATGAGTAGACAGTTAGATTTATATACTTTTAGAAATGGTTATATAGTTTATAATCCTTACTTAAATTATTCTCAAATAGATATATATGAGTTTATTCAATATATCTTTGAGAGAGATAATGTTCTTCCATTTGAAACAGAGGGAGAGGATAGAGATTATCAGAATCATAAATATAATGGTATTATGTGTGAGATATTAGATACAGGGAAAACTAGAACTTTTATGGTATTTAATAACTTAGAATTTTTAGAAGAAATCAAGGATAGAAAATTTGTTGTGATGAGTCCTATCACATATGTTGGGAGAAATAGAACGGCAAATAACTCAAGGTATTTGTATGCTATTGCTATTGATTTGGACGGAGTAGAAGAAAAACATATTGGGAGTTTATTTAAACAGTTTAGTAATGGACGTATCTATGCACCAAATATT
>NZ_CDRRQU010000072.1:0-6281 GCF_977044495.1 Cetobacterium sp.
CTAACAAGTTCTGGATTACCAGAAAGGTGGCAATAAGCGAACTAAACTCAACAATATATGTTAAAACATAAAATATGAATGCAGTCTTCTGCTTCTTTTCTATCATATATTAATGGAGTCTATATCTATAATGGAAAATTTGACCAAACTAGGTATAAAATTTCCCGGTATTATAGAAAATATATTAGCTATAAAAAAAGAGAAGTTGGATAGAGAAAAGTGACTTTACAAAATTAAGGTTATGTTATACTTAAATAATATTAATTCAATTAGAGAGGGTTTACCTCTCTTTTTTATTTTAAAAATATTTTAAATCATCTTGAAAAAAACTTTACTTTTTCAAGATGATATGTTATAATTAATTATAATAAAAACAAAAGGAGGTGAAGAAAATTAGTAGGAAAAAGAGGAAAAAAAAGAAGAAAATCAAAATAGATAAGTGGTTATTAAGAGTGACACAACTTATACTAATAATTGATTTTCTTCTAAAGTATTTCAAGAAAGAGTAATCTTTCTGGGGAAGAGATTCCCCATACTCTTTCCTCTATTATACTAGTTTTTGTGTATGGAATCAATAGTAAAAAATATAATTATTATTATACTTTCAATATTGTTAGCTTACAAAATAAAGGATAAAATTTCATATTATTTAATTGGAATAGTAGTGATACTAACAATTATAGATATTATTAGGAGGTTGGTATAAGTGGAAAATAAAAAACATGGTGGATCCCGTGAAGGTTCTGGAAGAAAAATTGTTTCAGAGTTTGGAAAAAAAAGAAATGTTTCTGTTTCATTCAGAGTAACAACTGAAGAAAAAGAGATTATAGAAAAAGCTCGTGGAGAAAAAAGCTTAACTGAATGGATATTAGAAAAGGCTAAAGAAAAAAGAGGAAACTAATCCTCTTTCTTCTTTAGTGTTATAGTCCCTATTTTTTCATTAAAATAGATATCAAGTTCTCTTTCTTCATGAGATAGTGCCATTTTTCTAACCCAGCTAACTGGAAGAGTTACCCTTGTAGTATCGCTACCTTTGCCACTTTTTGACCATAAAATTTTAGCCGTTCTTTTTTCCATCTAAACCACCTATTGACTTTTTGGGATATTGTTGTATAATTAAATTAGTATAAAATTCGCTCATAAGCCTCCTGAAATTTATTTTGGGAGACTTATTTTTTTTGTTCTTTTTAAAATAATTATAAATCCATACACAAATCCAGCCAATGACACAAACAAAAGCTATTTTTTGTAAAATATCAGTCATTTTTAATCATCTCCTTTGATTTGAAATTTATAGGAGGAGGGAAGAAATTAATCTCCCCTTTTGTTCCAGCATCTCATGATAGAGATAATAGTTTGAACTATCACTATCAAGTTGATGACGTTTTGTAAAAATTCGCTTATATTTACCTCATAAAATTTAGCTCCTAATTTTATTTTGTAAAACTCAAATATTCATTTAAACTTTCGATTATACAATTATAAAAGAAGTCATAAGCTTCCTCATAATTTCCATAGTAGCTTTTATCAAGAGCTTGATAGTATTCTAACCTATCAGTAGCTAAAATAGTTATAGGAGGATATCCAAGTTTTAAAAGCTCTAAATTAGTTAGTAATCTTGAAGTTCTACCATTTCCGTCAATGAATGGGTGGATATTAATAAATTTACAAGTAAATTCAATAATTCTGTTAATAGTAATAGCTTTTGAAGTATACCAAGCCAATAAATCATTCATTTCTTGAAGAATTAAATGAGAGCTGGCAACACCGTGAGTAGCACCACCAATTCTAACGTCAACATTTCTATATTTTCCTGCATTAGCTCTATCAATTCCATCTAAAATAATAGTATGAATAGATTTTATATCGTATTCTGATAAAGTTTCTTTTTTTAAATCTTCAATAAAAAATAAAGCTTCAGCATGATTTTTTACTTCTAAATGTTCTTTTAAAGTTTTTTTAGCAACAGTAATTCCAGTTTCAATAATAACTCTAGTTTCCATTTCAGTAAGAGTATTTCCTTCAATAGCATTTGAGTTATATGTATTTTTAATTATATAATTTTCTTTTATTCTTTTTATTTCACTTTGATTAAGAGGTCTTCTATGATCTAGTTCACTTTTTAATTCATAAATTTTTTCTAATTTATTATTCATGATAACACCTCACTTTTAATGATTATAGTAGTATTATATTATTTAATCTATCTAAATACAATCTTAGAATATAAAATTGATTTATAAATTTTGAATCACGGTAATTTCTCCATCTGGTTGTACATACGCTTCTATTGTACCCGTTAATCCTGTCTTATCCAATTCACTTATTTTTAACTCTATTACTTTTTTCTCATAAACCAATCGATTTTTTAAATTATTCATATGAGCTTTAATTGAATTAAGTGTTTTATCATAATTTTAAAATCAATATTTATTTTTGTAAAAACAAAAAAAGAGGAAACTAATCCTCTTTCTTTTTTAGTGTTATAGTCCCTATTTTTTCATCAAAATAGATATCAAGTTCTCTTTCTTCATGAGATAGTGCCATTTTTCTAATCCAGCTAACTGGAAGAGTTACCCTTGTAGTATCACTACCTTTGCCACTTTTTGACCATAAAATTTTAGCCGTTCTTTTTTCCATCTAAACCACCTATTGACTTTTTGGGATATTGTTGTATAATTAAATTAATAAAGGGTTTTCGAGCAACTCATCACTAAAAGGGCAAGATTTTATCTTGTCCTTTTTACTTTCTCCAAAACTTGCAGTATAAATAATATACAAAAGCTATGATAACACCAATTTGACTAATTTTAACTAAAGTTTCTAGCATGAAAAATCACCTCTTTGATTATTATAGAGGGAGGGTAGGGAGCCTACCCCCTATCACTTTCTTTTAGACTTCTTAATAAATTCATATATAACTATGATATTAGCAAGAAGTGAAGTGATTTGTAATAAAGTCTCGAGCACTTCATCACCTCCCTACAAATACATCATGTACCATATACGGTACAAAGTCAAGAAATATTTAAAAAATAATAAAAAAATTAGAGATAAAAAGCTACCTCTAAGTAATGTGTGTTGGCGAACTTGTGAAATATCCCTCTGTATTAAATAGGTTACACGTAGGTTACAAAATGATTTATTAAATGTTGAAAACCCTTGTATTTACTGGAGGCAGTGAGGTTTAGTTATGACCGTCCATATCGTAGTGGCAGATTACTTTTCTCATCCTTCCTCCTTTTGGTTAGTTATATTAATAGAAAGCCTTGTAAAATAAGGATTTCTTAAATTTGATTATTTTATAAAATTTACTTTTTTTATGTAGCTAACAAAATATTAATTCAATAATTCAATAGCTTTTCTTAGTTCTTATATGTCTTTATGAGTATAGATATTTTCCTGCATTAGCTCTATCAATTCCATCTAAAATAATAGTATGAATAGATTTTATATCGTATTCTGATAAAGTTTCTTTTAAATCTTCAATAAAAAATAAAGCTTCAGTATAATTTTTTACTTCTAAGTGCTCTCTTAAAGTTTTTTTAGCAACAGTAATTCCAGTTCTAATAATAACTCTAGTTTCCATTTCAGTAGGAATATTTTCTTTTATTCAAATACAATTAATAAAAATTATTCAAAAAAATTTGACTTTTTATTCAGATGTGTAGTATATAGAAATCTTAGGAAGAGGTTTTGAAAAAATACACTTTAATCACTTTTAAACATATTAAACTTGAGGAGGGATTTTTATATGAAAAAATTAAAAACGTTTGAATTTATGGAGGAGTTTGATCATGAGCAGGTAGTATATTTCTATGATAAAAATACAGGCTTAAAAGGTATCACAGCTATTCATAACACGGATTTAGGACCAGCTTTAGGGGGAACAAGACTTTGGGATTATAAAACAGAGGAAGAGGCCCTGTTAGATGTTATTAGATTATCTAGAGGAATGACGTATAAGGCAGCAGTTGCAGGATTAAATCTAGGTGGAGGAAAGACAGTTTTAATAGGAAATCCGAAAAAAGTTAAAAGTGAAGCGTATTTTAGAGAGTTAGGAAGATTTGTTCAAAGCCTAAATGGAAGATATATCACGGCTGAAGATGTGAATACAACCACGTCTGATATGGGATACGTTGCTATGGAAACAGATCATGTTGTAGGATTACATGGGAAAAGTGGGAATTCATCACCATTTACAGCCTTAGGAGCATTATGTTCCATTCGTGCAGCACTAAAAGAGAAATTTAGAGATTCAAGTATAAATGGGAAAACATTCGCAGTTCAAGGAGCTGGGCAAACTGGGTATTATTTGATTAAATTCCTTTTGGGTGATAATGATTACGGAGATAAGGCAAAAAAAATATATTTCACAGAAATAAATGACACATATATAGAGAGAATGAAAAAAGAGCATCCAGAAGTAGAGTTTGTAAAACCTGAAGACATATATGGGCTAGATGTAGATGTGTTTTCACCATGTGCTCTAGGGGGAGTTATAAATGATGAAACTATTCCTCAATTAAAATGTTCGATTGTTGCAGGAACATCAAATAATGTTTTAAAAACAGAAGAGCATGGAGCTATGTTAAAGAACAAAGGAATTCTTTACGCTCCAGATTTTGTTGCAAATGGTGGAGGATTAATAAACGTTTATCATGAGTTAAAAGGTTATAATAAAGATGCAGCAACAGCAGATGTAAAAGCTATATATGATAGACTGTTGGAAATTTTTGAGATAGCAAGAGTTCAAGATATTCCAGTAAATATAGCGGCTATACAATTTGCTGAGGAGAGAATAAATAAAATTAAAAATATGAAACCAAGCTATGTAAAAAGATGAAAAATAGAGTAGGAGGTCATATGAATTTTTTTTCTCAACTATTAGCAAGATGTAAAGAAAATCATGTAAAAAAGATTCCAGTTGTAGTTTGTGCTCAGGAGGATGAGTTGTTAAAAGCTATACTTAGAGCAGAAGGGGAGGGAATAATTACATCACCTATTCTTGCAGGGGATAGAGAGGAGATTGTAAAACATTTGCTTCAAAATGGAGCTAATTTAGATGAGTACCAAATTATACATGGAGAGGGAAAAGAAAAATGTAGTGAAATGGCTGTTCAAAGTATTCTAAGTGGAGCTGGCGATTTTTTAGTGAAAGGTTTAGTTGATACGTCTATCATATTAAAAGCCATTTTAAATAAAAAAGAGGAGTTGTCAAAATCAGAAAATGGGGAGATATTTTTTTCTCATGTGACAGTAGCGGAGCTGGATGTTATTGATAGAGTTATAGTTTTTGGAGATGCAGCTATGAATATACTTCCAGATGTGGAGACTAAGATAAAGATAATAGAGAATTGTTACTCAGTTTGGAACGCTTTACATCTTGGAACACCAAAGATAGCACTTTTAGCGGCGAAAGAAAGTGTATCTAAAAAGATGATAGCTACTCTTGATGCTCAGATTATTACACAAAACCTATCTCTAGACGAGAGATTTATAGTTGAAGGTCCACTTGCTCTAGACAACGCCTTATCAAAAAAATCAGCAGAAATAAAGGGAATATCTGGAAAAATTCAAGGAGATGCAGATATATTAATAATGCCGAATATAGAGGCTGGAAACATATTCTATAAAAGCTTGTGCTATTTAACAGAAAGTGAGACAGCGGGAATTTTAGTAGGAGCAAAGGTTCCTGTAGTTATAACGTCAAGAGCTGATGATGAAGAGAGTAAATTTTTATCGATAGTATTAGCATCAGTTATTTAGGAGGTGTCAAATTTGGCTAAATTTAAGGTAAGTTTTAATAAAGAAAGATGCAAAGGGTGCAGTCTTTGTGTTGTATTTTGTCCTATGAAAATTGTTCACTTAAATACGGAGGAGATAAATTCAAAAGGATATAATGTATCTCATGTGGTAGATGAAGAGAAGTGTGTAGGATGTACAAATTGTGCTCTTATGTGTCCAGATTCAGTTATTACTATAGATAAGTTTTAAGGAGGCGTTTATGGCAAAAAAGCTAATGAAAGGTAATGAGGCAATGAGTGCAGCAGCTATAAATGCTGGATGTAGATTTTTCTTCGGATACCCAATAACACCGCAAAATGAAATCCCAGAGTATATGTCAAGAGAACTTCCAAAAGTTGGTGGATCTTTTATACAAGCTGAATCTGAAGTTTCAGCAATAAACATGGTTTACGGTGCAGCTGGATGTGGAGCCAGAGTTATGACATCATCATCATCTCCGGGAATGGCTTTAAAACAGGAGGGAATCTCTTACA
>NZ_CDRRQU010000073.1:0-6248 GCF_977044495.1 Cetobacterium sp.
GGAGCTCACTCTCAAGTTTGCGTGTATGAATTTAAAAAAATTAGCAATGTGGAAGTTTAGAAAAGACTTCTTCAATGCTAATTTTTTTAAAAGTAACTACAAATTCATAAAAATAAAAAAATGGCTATCAGATATTTATTATTCGATAGCCATTTGTCTACAGTCTGAAAGCTCTCAAAATTTGAGAGCTTTTACTTTAACCAATCTATGAAAACTTCGCATCACACAATCCGCATCCTGAGCAAATATGCCCATTATAAGAAAATGCAATTTTTTGTGCTCTCTGTTTTTTTCTCAATTCAGCTACGTGTCCTTCTCCCTCCCCATTAACATGATATTTCAACATCTCAACTAAATTGTCCATACATGAAGATAACCCTTTTATTGGGGCCCCCGAACATGGATTATCATCTAAAAGAGCAATAACTTTATCCACTTCCATTCCAGGAAGTAATTTGGAGATTGCATTCAAATTTCCCGGACATCCTTTCACTGCAGAAAAAGATGCTATTTTTCCGTCTTTAACTTCCACAGTCATCTCTTTAGAACACGCACCATAGGGTACTTCTGTAAATTTCACATCTTTTTTTACCTCTGCATTAGTAAAACTGCTCACCATTAAAACACCAGCTAATAAAAACAGATTTCTTTTCATAACTCTCTCCCCTTCTCTCTTGTATTTTTTATATATTATAATAAATTAATAAGCAACGAAGTTAGAATAAGCATAAATGCTCCTCCAATTCTAGATGAAATTTGAGCAAAAGGCATAAGTTCCATTCTATCCGCACTAGACAAAACAGCTACGTCTCCTGTTCCGCCCATGTTCGCCATACAAAGCCCTCCAGTTACTGAAGCTTCCACTATATAAAATCCCAAAAAATGCCCCATAACTGCTGTTCCTATAATCGCCCCTACAACTGTAGTCAAAACCAAAATTAAATAAGTTATTGTAAATGCATCTATAACTTGACCCAAACTAGTATATGCAATTCCTATTCCAACTAAAAGAGCTGAGGTAAAGTTTTTCGCTATGAATTGATACCACTTAGCAGCATAATTTTCATATTTTTTATCCACCAAATTTAGACCTTTAACTAACGCAACTGATATTATCATCAAAGCATAGGCATGCATTGGAATAAATTTAGATAAAATACTTCCAAAAATAAAAAAGGACAATGCTATCACCATTCCACTTCCCAACTCTTTTAAATCTGAAACTTTTTCTTCCTTTTCCACATCAATACTGTTATCGAATTTTTTTAATAACTTACCTTGACCACTTATATTTGGATATTTTTTACCGAGCTTATTTAAAAAAGCTCCTATCACTATTGCCACAGCATTTCCTAGAGCTACCGCTGGAACCATAACTGATAAAAGATCTGTTGGATTTTGATTTAATGCCTGACCAAATATTTGGGATAATGGTACTGCACCAGCTCCCATTCCTCCTCCCATGATAGGAATTGCTATATAGAACACCGATTTCGTGAAGCCATAACCTAAAAGCAATCCTACGATTCCAGTTAAGATTATAGATAGAAACAAACCTCCAATAATCACCGGTAAATACCTGATAGCCGCTTTTATTAAAAGTTTTCTATTCATTCCTAGAATACTCCCAACAATCAATGCCGCTATATAAAAGTCTAGAAAACCTCCACTTTTCATAAAACTCTCTACCGTTAAAAATATATTTTTTGGAAAAATACTATAATAAACTAGTGCTGCCGAAGTAAAAATTGTAATAATAGGTCCTCCTCCCAGATAATCTTTTACAACAGGCATCTTATTCCCTATATAGTCCAATACTGCACCAAAAGTCATTAGAAACGCAAGAGCACCTATCATTCCTTTAGGTAATGTATCAGTATATGCTCCCACTAAAACAATTACAAAAACTGGGATAAAGTATTTCAAGTCAAGCTCTAAAAAAGCCATTCGTTTTACATTATCCATATTTTTCAATAAAACAGCTTCTTGATTATTCATAAATATCCTCCTAGTAATGTTGTTAATACAGCTATATAGCTCATTATTTTCAATATGTCAAGAGGATATTCCATTTTTTTGTAATAAATACATTTTACATATAATCTTTTTATACCATTTATCTAACATTATATATCCAATCATAAAATAAAAAGCTGTAGATTTCTCCACAGCTTTAACCACTTAATAGTTATACTTTTACAATATAGTGATACTATTCTTTTTATATAACTCTAAAATTTTTTTATCTATTTTAGAATCGCTTATTAAAACTTTGACCTTTTCCAAAGGAGACACCTTTACCAAAGAATCCTTTTCAATTTTTGAACTATCAATTAAAATATATAACTCCTTAGAATTTTCGATTATTTTCTTCTGAACATTGGCCTCAGAAAGTGAAATATCTGTTATTCCATTCTCTAACGAAATACCACTAATTCCTATAAAAGCCTTATCGATTATAAAATTATCTATTATCGATTCTGCACATGACCCGAAGAATGCTCTCTCTTCATGCGAGAAAATTCCCCCTGTTAAAATAATTTTAAACTCTTTTTTATCTGAAAGTTCCTGAGCAATATCTATAGAATTTGTAAGAATCGTTAATCTATTAAATCTATTTTTCAATGCTTTAGCTAAAAAGAGTGTTGTAGATCCATCATTTAATGAGAGTGAATCTCCATCATTGATAAGCCTCATTGCTTTATCCACCAATTCTATCTTTTCATCTACGGATATTGTTAAACGCTCCAAATAATTCTTTACTTCCAATTTCTTTTCTAAAAGTTCAGCTCCACCATAAACTTTCTTAATCTTTCCAGCTTGTTCTAAATAGTCTAAATCTCTCCTGATAGTTTCAATTCCAACGTTATATTTATTTGCCAATTCAAGGGCTTTTACCACTTTTTTTTCATTAAGTTCCATTAATATTTCACTTCTACGCTCTTCTTTTAACATTTAAACACCTACTTTACTTTTTTATATAACACTATCAATCCAAATATATTTGGTAAAATTATCATTGTTAGAGATATATCTTGTATAAACCATATTGTTTTTGATGAAAACATTGGAGCTATAAAAACTCCACATAAAAATATAGCGTCATAAACTTTTAAGTCTAACTTTTTAATTAAATATTTAAAAGATTCTCTTCCTAGTAACCATTGCCCCAATATTGAAGAAAAACCAAACAATACCATAACACACCCCAATATATATTTAAAAGAGCGATGGACACTTTCAAAACTGGCAATCATTGCATGAGTAGGTTCTAAATCTTTAGCTAAATTAGTTGTCAAAAGAAAAACAACTCCTGAAAGTGTACAAATAACTAAAGTGTCAATAAAAATATCTACTATAGCATACAAAGAATCCTCTTTTGGATTAGCATCAGTTATTTTAGAATAAAATATTGCCGTTGTTCCTTCTCCAGCTTCATTTGAATAAACGCCTCTAGCCATACCAAATCGTAATGCTTCTTTCATGCTATATCCAACTGCTCCCCCTACAGCAGATTTTATATTGAACGCTGATAAAAATATATTTCTAAAAACTACTTCCAATTTGTCAAAATTAAAAATTATTATTAAAAAACATCCAAATATATAAAACATGGTCATAAATGGAACTAACTTTTCTGTAACCCTTACCATCCTCTTAAATCCACCACTGATAATTAAATAAACTAAAAACAGCAATATAAATGCTGTTCCTAGCTCTTTTATATCGAAAAAATTCAAAAAAACATCTTTTATAACATTTCCTTGAACTAAAGTTCCACCTGAGTTTTGTAACAGTAAAAAGAAAGCATAAAACCCACCTAAAAATCTAAATTTTGTGCCTTCACTTAAATAGTACATGGGACCACCTTGATAATCTCCATTTGCATTTTTTTCACGATATTGTATTCCAAGTGATATTTCTGCATATTTTAATGCCATTCCTAATATCCCTGAAATCCACATCCAAAAAAGAGCACCTGGTCCTCCGCTGATTATAGCGGTAGCAACCCCAATAACATTTCCATTTCCTATACAACTCCCCAAAGCTGACATCAAAGCCTGAAATGAATTTATATTTTTTTCCTGATTAATCACTCTCTGTTTAAAAAATTTTTTTAATATATAAGTAAATTTTCTTATTTGAATAAATCTTAATCTAAAACTATAGAAAATTCCCGTAGCTAATAAGATATAAACTAGCCACTCTCCCCAGATAAAATTAGCAACATTTTCTATAATATTCGTCATTATCCACTCCTTAAGCGATAACTTTATCTTTAGCTTTTTTCATTTGAATTTTTTTCATCAGAATTGAACTTAAAGTAAATCCTATTCCAGCAAAGATAGCCATACTTAAAAATATCAATTTGTATCCTGTCATCCCTGGAAAATTATCCAATATCCCACCGTATACTGAATATAAAAACATTCCCGGAGCATAACCAACAAAACTAGCCATTGCCATCGCCGAACCTGAAATTTCTTCTGGTAAATTTATCTCTCCTACTGGAGCAAAGAATATAGCTCTCTGAGAGAAAATCATTGTTCCAATAAGAAGTGTCGAAACTATTCCAACATATATATTTATACTCTCATGAGGTAAAAGCATAAATCCTAAAAGAGAGACACCAACAGCCAAGAAAGAATATTTTAAATATTTAGTAGGAGATTTAAACTTCTTATCCGCCATAATTCCACCGATAGGTCCTCCTAGCATCTTTAATCCATAGGCGTTTATTATACCATATACACTTACCAGTGTTAAAGGCATTTTATAAATATCTTTTAAAAATGGCATAAAATAAGTTAATCCGCAATAAATTGAATATACAGAAAAAGCATTGAATGCAATCATCCATAGTTCTGGCATCTTTAAAGCTGCTATATTATCTAATTTTTCTCCATTCTTCTTAGATGCGTTTACTGCTATTTTGTCATCTTCCAAACAGAAATAGCTTATTATTCCTATAGCTATTACAACTACAGCAAAATAAATGATTGAAGATTTAAATGAACTTATAGTAGACCCAAAGTATGTGAATATGAATAATCCTATCGATACAACTACTGTGTCAACTAATCCTCTTCCTGTCTCTAAAAATCCAAACAATCTTCCCTGCTCACTGTCATCTCCTAGCGATTTTATAGATTTTAAAAGCACTGGCCAGTACATCATATCGCAAGTGAATCCAAACAATATCCAAATAATCATCAATTGTTTATATCCCGGAAAGAAAAAAGCCATATATAAACCTAACAATCCTGTTAAAATAAGAGATAATGGCAATGATTTCTTTTTAGAAACTTTATCTGTAAAATAAACTGCTGCTCCAAATCCAAATGTTGTGACAAATCCGTTAATTGACATTAAAGTTCCTATCTCAGTGTGACTTAACCCCATAAATTCTTGCATTTGCCCATAAAATACTGACTTTAAAAAGGGAAGTTTATATATACTTCCTGCCCCTAAAACTAATATAACATAGGTAAACCACTTCTTAAAACTTTGTTCTTTTGTCATATTTCCTCCATATTTATTTGTTTTGTATCAATTTTATATCAATTTTATCTTTAAAAGTCAATTTTTTTTATTTTTTTCTTGCTTTTTACACAAAAACATATATAATACTAATACAAAACAAATATCAAATCGGAGGATTGTATGAAAATTGGAATAGAGACAGAGAGTTTTCATTTATTTTTTCAATATAAAAAAATGAATATCTTGGATTTTATTAGAAAAGCAGCTGAAATGGGATTTGAAGGAGTAGAGCTAAATATGATTCCAGGTTGGGGAATCGAAGATGATCTTGGGCAAATGGGACCTGATACAAAGGAAAATTTAGACGCTATAAGAGATGAAATCAAAAAATATGGGCTTTATGCAGAGATTGATACAAATGGAACTGATGAAGAAAGTTTGAAAAAAGCTATAAGAGTCGCTCATCATATCGGTGCAAATGTTATAAGAACTTATATTAAATTTAATAAGTTTGACTCTGAAGTTTATAAGCAAACTACAGAAGATTTAAAAAATATTGTAAGCGAACTAAAAAAATATAGAATTAAGATTGCCTTAGAAAACCATGAATATGAGACAGCAGATGAATTGATATCTATTATAGAAGAAGTTAATTCACACTGGGTTGGATTACACTATGACTTTGGAAATGCTATGATGGCTTGGGAAGAACCGGTTGAAGCTGCTAAAAAAATGGCAAAATATACATATACAACAAAATTTAA
>NZ_CDRRQU010000074.1:0-6028 GCF_977044495.1 Cetobacterium sp.
CTCTAGTATTTCTAACTACAAATGGAAATAAATTCAATTCATCCAAATTAGCTAACTGTATATTATTTTCTTCAAATACAGGAATAAAATCACCGGTTGCGCCAAGTTGGTTTGATGTCTGAAACTTCTCAGTTCCAGGAGAATATTTGGCCAATAGTTCTTTGTTTGCAGAAAATCCTCCTGTAGCTATAATAACAGCTTTTGCATTTATATCATAGAAATTATTCCCACTTTGAACTTTTACTCCTTTAACAGCTCCATTTTCCACTATTAAATCTGTTCCTTTACTTCCTGTCCTTATATCTATTCCCAAACTCTTGACTTTAGCTTCCATCCCATCTTGAACTTCTTCCCCAGCATAAGCATCCTTTTCAGCCATATGCCCTCTTTTACCATAATAATGATTTAATTTTACTCCCATTCCTCTTAACCAAGAATCCAATTTTGAAGCTCCTTCCGCTTGAGCTCTAGTTCTTTCTGAGGTATCCATCCAATTACTATTATCTGCAATTAATTTCTCAACCGAATCCTCTACTCCAGCATTTTTCTGTGCTTCCGAATTAATTAAATCATAAAAATTCATATCATATTTTCCATTACCACTTAATATATCTAATTTTTCAATCAATATTATATTATTTAGACCAGCTTCCTTTGCAGATATAGCCGCTGCAAGACCTGCTGGTCCCCCACCCACTATAACTAAATCTGTAGATACTGGCTCTAAAAATGCTACTGGTTGCTCCGGTCCCGCAGTTTTTATAGTTATTCTGCCGAAGTCTTTTCCTCCCTCTTTTAAAGCTGCTGCCACTGCTCTTTTAACTCCCAAGGAAGTGTAAGTCGCTCCCGATACACTATCAACTATTGGTGACTGAGCTTTTAAAATTCTCTCTTTTAAGATTGGAAATGATCTTGATATTATATGGGATGTTTCATTATCTGAAACCAATTCAAGATTATCAATTCTATCCCCTTTTGTCACTACATTCACTTTAATCTCTCCAGAAAAGCCATTCCCTTTCCCTATAATAGATTTTTCTTTTTCACTACAACTCATTAGCATTAAACTCGCTAAAAAAATTGCTAATTTACACCTGTTTGCTTCCATTATGACCCCTTTAAAATTTTTTGAATAAATATTCAAAGAAAATTCTAACACGTTATATTTTTTTTAGCAATATTTTTAATTAATTTTTTAACAATTTTTCTAAATAGATTGATTTCATCTGTTTACTTGCCATAATCTTATGTACAGGAGATAGTTTCAAAATAACACCTAGTATAGCAGCCATAGCTCTATGACTAAATAAGGCTTTATTATCAAATATCAGCTCTTGAAGTGTCCCTTTCTCTATAGCCATTAAAACTGATCTATGCACAGAATTTACTGGAGTCAGTATCTTTTTTTCACGAGGCATTAATAATATACTATTTTTAAAGCATCCTCTTGCACACACCCCACATCCTAAACACAATTCCTCTTGAACTTCATATTTATCTTCTACTTTTTTTATAGCATTTACCGGACAAATTTTAAAACATTTTCCACAGTTTACACATGTATTTTGATCTATTTTAGGAAGAAAATTTGTCGTCTCTACTGGATGTAACATTCCGAATTTTCTAGCTGCTACCAATGCTTCACAACAACATCCACAGCAGTTACAAATAAATGTCACTCCCTCTCTGACATTCTCCCCACATTGAACTAAATTATTATCATATGCTAGCTGAAGTAAATCTTTTCCCTCTATTTTATCAACTCTTCTAGCATATCCATTATTTATAAGTGAATTTGCCACATTACCAAAAGTCATACAAATATCCATTGGAGCGTCACAAGCTTTTCCTACGTGTTGCATTTTATGCCTACAATAACACATACTAATTCCCATATGCTCTGATGTTTCTATAATATATGATGCTCTTTCATAGTCCAAAACCTGAACCAAACTATCTAAAGTATTTGCTGAGATACTATTCTCTGCTATCCTAGTTTTTTCTAAAGCATCTTCATTTACAAAAACTCTTCCTAATTTTGTTTCAGCGCTATAAAAAAGATCTTTTATAAAATCTTCCTCAACATTCATATACTGATATAGAAGTTCCCCTAAAAGTTTTTGATCAATATCCTCTCTAGTTCTCATCATAGAAAACTCTATAAACCCTGCCATAGGTGGGGGCAAAATATAAGTTTGAACACCCTTTTGTGCTATATCTATTAAAATTGCTCTTGATGCCAATGTATCCAAAATATTTTTAGCTTCTTTTTCTGACATTTTCCAAATTGTTGCTGCTTTTTTGACTGTAAAAGGTTTTATTGGAAGTTGTGCAACTAACGCTGCTTCTTTTTCTGAAAATAATATCGATAATATATTATATAACGTCTTTGATGGGGGCGCACCTTGAGGAAATCTATTCAACCTTTCCTCCAAACTTTTATACGCTGACTTACCTACAATATGGCTCATGTTTTCCTCCTAATTAACTTTTATCGTTTTTTGACTTCTGTTAACAGTATAGATGCAAAAATTAGTAATCCACCTATTATAACTTGAAAAGTCATCTTGTCTCCTAAAAGTAAAACAGAGAATACTGCTCCAAATATTATCTCTGTTGTTAAAATTAAAGAAACTTGACTAGGATTAATCTCTTTTTGAGCATATGTTTGAATTGAATAACAGACAAAAGTATTAAAAAGTATTATGTATACCAATGCTAAAATCTGTTTTAAATCATATGTTCTACTAAAGATTGTTGCTCCTTCACATATTATATTCAGTAAAATTCCAATAATTCCTGCTGAAAACATTTGAAATCCATTAATTGTAAAGGGATTTTTATTTTTTATTCGACTTCCTATAACTACAATTTGAAGAGCAAAACATATAGCACATATAAACGTTAAAAAATCCCCAAAATTAATTGTTAAATTTTCTTCGAAGGAAAGAAATCCTATACCTATAAAACATATAATAGAAGAAATTATATAGATTAATTTAGGTTTTTCTTTTGTGATAACCCATGCTATATAGGGTACAAATATCACATTTGCCCCTGTTATAAAAGCATTTTTAGATGCTATTGTATAAACTAATCCAACAGTTTGAAATGCAAATGCTAAAAATAAAATTACCCCTGCAAGCATTCCTAAATTTCTTTCTGCTTTTTCTATTTTTATTTTCTTCATCCTCATAATACACAACATAACTAATGCTGTTATAAAAAACCTGATTCCCAAAAATTCAAATGGTTTTATACCACTATCCAAAATTATTTTTGTCGCTGGAAAGCCACTTCCCCAAATCATGGCAACTAAAAGTAACAATAATTTACTTAAATTTTCTTTTTTCATTTCAATCCCCCTATATTCTTTAATTTTATCTTTCATCCTATCAAAAAAAAATAGCACCGCAGTACTATTTTTTTATTCTTATAGGTATATTAGCTATTAATGCTGTTTCTCTTCCCGACTCTGCTTCTTGAGAAACTTCAATATTCAAAGAATCTCTATCTATATCTACATATTTAGATATCACTGCAATTATTTCATCTTTTAAAGTCTCAAGCATTTTGGGAGAAAGCATAGCTCTATCGTGTATCAGTACTAACTTTAAACGGTCCTTAGCTACTGAACTAGATTTTTCTTTACTTAAAAAACTAAAAAATCCCATATTTCGCCTCCCCTTATTTCTTAAATATTTCCTTTATTTTATCAAAAAACCCAATTTTAGGATCTAAATCTAAAAATTCAACATTTTGTCCAAGTGTCCTTGAAGCAATATTCACATATGCTCTAGCTGCCAAAGACTCCCCTTTGTATACCAATGGTTCACCTTTATTTGTAGATATAACTATACTCTCGTCATCTGGAACTATTCCAATAGGTTTAATTCCTAAAATATCTGTTACATCATCAACACTCAACATATTTCCATCTTTAACCATCTCAACTCTTAAACGATTGACAATTAATTTCGGGTTTCTAATCTCACTCGCTTCTAATAAACCAATAATACGATCCGCGTCTCTAACTGCTGAAATTTCTGGCGTTGTTACAACGTAAGCTTCCTCTGCTGCCGCAATAGCATTTTTAAAACCTTGCTCTATCCCCGCCGGACAATCAACTAATACAAAATCATATTCAGCTTTTAATGTCTCAATTAACTCTTTCATTTGCTCAGGACTCACAGCATTTTTATCTCTTGATTGAGCTGCTGGTAATAGATGCAAATTATCATTTCTTTTATCTTTTATTATCGCCTGCTTGGGTTTGCACACTCCTTCTATAACATCAATTAGGTCGTAAACTATTCTATTTTCAAGCCCCATAACAACATCTAAGTTTCTTAAACCTATATCTGTATCAATCAATAGTGTTTTTTGATTTTGCATAGCCAGTGCCGCTCCTAAATTAGCACTACTCGTAGTTTTTCCTACTCCACCTTTCCCTGAAGTAATTACTATAACTCTTCCCATAGCTCCTCCTATTTCCCTTTATATTTTTAACATATGCTCTAAAGTTGCTTTATTGAATTTTTCAATAAAAATATTTCCATCTTTTAAATAAGCCACTTCAAAATCTAAAGTTTTCTTAACTTTATTGATATCCAATACATTTGTACTAGGATTTTTTGCTATAACTTGTCCTATTTTAATTTGAATAGGATTTAACGAAAATGCTCCTACAAATGCATCTGAGCCATCCTTTTCTCCCGCATAAACAGTTCCATTCAGATACCCTAACACAACTACATTACCCTTAGATTTAATTATTGCACCCGGATTTACATCCCCTAACACGACTACATTTCCATCATACTCTAAATTATGTCCAGAACGTAAAGTTCCTTTATAAAATTTTGTACACCCTTCATCTGTTACATCCTTTATACTTTTAAATGGAAGTTGTCCTCCAGGCAACTGTGAAAAAGTAGATTTTTCAGAAAAAATAAACGCTATTTTTATATTAGTCTCTTTATTTATTACTCCGATTAAAATATTTTCCTCTATTTCCGTCAGTTTTCTATTAGTAAATTCAATAGCTATTTTTGTATCACCTATGAATGATTCAGCCTGTTTAATCTTTTCAGAAAATTTATCTTTTAAAGAGTTAAAATCAATGCTACTATCTAATTGCACAACTAATCTATCCTTTTTTCCCTTCAGAATTACACAGTCATTCATATCTCTACACTCCCAACTTTATTTTTTATATACCGTTAAAGTATACCACTTTTATGTTCAAACTTCAATCATTTTATCACTATATAGCTTTTTTTATTGAATATTTTTTTACATTTTTTTCAAAAAAAAGAGCCATGAAATTTTTTCACAACTCTTTTTCTATTAATTATCCTAATATTTTATCTTATAAACTCTTCTCTATATAGTACTTTCTACAATTTAACTTTCAAAATAAGTCCTTTTGTAAATAAAGACCTAAGTTACGCACTTTCTATAATTCAGTGAAAAATATTCACAAGTAAAAATCCCAAAACCGGAATTTTTATTACTAATTATTATCCTAAAATTAATTTTTCTTCATAACCGCTTTTCCCAAAACTAGACTTATTTCTTACCTCCCCTCTATTTTATTCAATTTTTCTAAAACTTCCTCTATATTTATTCCATGAACCTCACAAGCCTGCTCTAAAGTTTCCATCTGTGCTGATGGACACCCAACACATCCCATTCCATATCCCATCAAAATCTCTACTGCCATTGGATTTGCTTTAACAATATCCGCAATTATGGTATCCTTTGTTATCATTTCTTTTCCTCCTTTAAATTTTTTATAATATCGTTTCTAAACTTATCTATAGTTATTCTATCAATAAAATGACCCAACTTTTCTCCCATTTGAGCATTTTTATTATAATAGTCCAATATAATTTTCACTAAAAGATATGCCTCATTTTCAGAAAGTTCTTTTACTAAAACATCTGCACTCCTTGGATTAAAACCTGCACTTCCACCAACAGTAATGAAAAATTTTCCATCCATATCTACAAGAACTGCAACATCT
>NZ_CDRRQU010000075.1:0-5922 GCF_977044495.1 Cetobacterium sp.
CTTGTGTTTTCTTTTGTATTTGCACACCCTACAGTACAAATTAATACAAATAAACATGTTAACCCTATTAAAATTTTATTTTTCATTTTTTTCTCCTCCTAATTCAATTATAACCTATAATACATTAATTGTATACATATTATTATTAATCCAATTTAATAACAATTATTCAAAAATTTCATCTACTTTTACACAAAAATTCATATAAAAATATTAATGAAATATTATTTCCATATTTTTTTATTAAAACTAACACATTAATATTAAAAAAATCTAGAGCTAATACTCTAAAACTAATATATATAAATCGCTACATAGCGAATATTTACCTGGCACGGAGAATATTGAAGTATTCAACCCATACCTTTTTATAAAATGAAACAGAAGTTCCACTTGCTACAAACATCATAGCGTAATAATTTATGTTTGAAAAAATCTAATTTGCCGGAAATATATTACTTTTTCTTGCAATAGATAAATCTAAAACAAAAGAATTATTATCCCTAGGTTGATTATCAACAAAGTATTTATCATATTTTTCCCTAGCAATTTCACAAGATTCATAATATTCTTTTTTTCCTAATACTGTTGATTCAATATAAACAGAATAACTATCATTGATTTTGACACCTACAAAAGCATGCCCAGGTATTAAATATATATAAGTAGATAATTTTAGTGCTTCAAAACAGCTGGCTAATAGCAAAGATAAATCAATGCAATTACCAGATTTTAAACTATAAGTATCTTTAGGATAATTAATTCGTTGAGTATGATATTGTCCTTCGGCAAAACTAGTACTTCTAATAGCATATTTCATTTCAGATAATATGTCATATATATTTTTTATTTGTGACTCAATAATATTTTGATTAGAAACATTTCCAGGCATATCCATATTTTTTGTCGCATCAGAAATTATTTTATCTACTTCCTTACAGTTAGGAGTTATCCATTTAGCTAAAAATGATCTAAAATCTATTTCAAAATCTTTTCGATTATTACTAATTTTTTCAATAAAAATATTATTAGGATATACTAAGAATAAATTTGTTTTATTACAAATCAACTTATCCTTATAATATACTTTTACATTAATATTTTTTTCACAATTTGAAGATAATGATTTAACTTTATCATCAATTAATTGTGGGGCAATATTAAAGGTTTCACACTTAAAACCTTCTACAAATACTTCCGACTCATATTTAAATGATAAATCGTACATAGATGCCTCAATTATATATTTTTTTGTTTGTGGAGTATTATTGAAAATAGAAACAGCTAAAGGAGAATAAAAATTATCATATACTTTATTAAAAGAGTCATATATACTTGAAAATATTGGAAATTTTCCAAAATTAACATTAACAATAGAAGAATCATTATTATTTAAATACAACAAATGATTTAATATACAATAATTATCATAATGAAATTGATTCTCGATATTAAAAAAATTATAATTAATTAATGATGGTGATGATAAATAATTATCATTTTCTAATGGTTCTAAAAAACAATTGATTTTCTTTTCATCAAATGGAAGTAATAATTGTATAAGTGAAGTATCTTTTATTTCTAAATCCTCAACTATACTATAAGAATAATTATGAAAATTAACTAATTTAAATGGAAACATTAATCCAAAAGGAATACACAATTTATTATCAACAGTCGAAGTTTTATTATATTCTATGTCAAAAGTTAAATCATAATCAATACTTAAATCTAAATTAGCATAAAAAGTGCTGTTTTTTCCTACAAAAAACTTTCCATGCGTTACTGGAGCAAAATTACAATTACTAGGTAAATTATATTTTTTCTTGTCATTAATATCAATTATCTCATTTTTTATAAAAGAAAAAGGTAACCATGTATCACTATGATTATTATCAATTCTGTAATCTAAATTGCAATCTGATTTTAAAAATTTAATATTAACTACTTCACCAGCCCCAAGTGTATATATTTGAAGAAAGGGAAATAAATTAGTATCATCACTTTTCCAATTGTCACTATAATATATTTCATCTTTAGATATTTGTCTTTCAATGTTATTTTTTAAATTAAATTTTATTTTAAAAGATACAAAAGTTGAACTTTTAACACTTATTTTTAAATCAAAAATATTAATAGCTATATATTCATAAATATTAGGAATAAATAGACTTTCACTAAATTTAAAAACTTTTCCACGTCCAACCTCTGTTAAAGTAATACCATCTGTTTTTATCATTTCAAATTTTTCATGTGGAAAATATGGACAAAGTGAATCACACTTTTTTAAATTTCTATTTTTTCCACAGCATAAACTGCAAATTTCGCCATTAATATTTGTACAAAATCTTTTTCCTTTAACACAATTACACATTTTACACTTCATAAAACTCCTCCATTCAGTTAAATAATATCATGCGATTTTTAAAAGATCAACACAATAGAAAAAAATATCATAATTTTAATGATATCTCAGTTATTTTAATTATAACATTTTTAATTTTCTTTATCTATAATGTTTTCTATTTCTATACCGATTTTTTCTATTACACCAACTACTAAGGCATTACCCATCATAAAGTTTCTTTTCTTTTGTGTCATGCCTGTATTTGTCCAATTATCAGGGAATCCATTTATTCTTTCACATTCAACTGGAGTTAACAATCTTGGTTTCTTAGTTTTGAAATCTTCTATAACATGAGTAGTTCTACTAACTCCACCTTCACTGGTTAACATAGTTCTAGCTGGAGCATCTAAATTATCAGGGAAAGGCATAGCACCTTCTGTATAATAATAAGGGGTACCATCTGGTTTAACTCTAGGAATTCTTTTGCTTCCTTTTAAGAATGCAAACTTTTCTACTTGTGCATCAGTTAAAAAGAATTTTTCATCAACTTCATTTTCTTCTCTAATTTTTCTTAATGGATAAATTAAGTTAAAATCAGATTTTGTTTTAACTGTATATATTCCACCATTTTTCATAACACCAGCATTATAGAATTCACATTTAAACATATTACTTACTTCAATTATATCTTTATAATCTGAAATACATGATTTAGCGATTGACTCATACGATTTTTTTATTGGAAATTGTTTAACAAATAATCCGTTTTCAAAAATTATATCGCTATCAGTTAGTTTTTGCATTTCTTTATAATAATTAGTTGATTTATGATACGCAAAAATATATGTTCTTCTTCTTTTTTGTGGCAATCCATACTCACCTGCATTAATAACTCTCCATTGGACATCATATCCATTCTCATAAAAACTTCTTAATATAATTCCAAAATCTCTTCCCCTTTGTTTAGCAGGAGATAATAATAATCTATCAACATTTTCTAATAATACAAACGGAGGTTGTTTAATTGCTAATGTTTCTTCAATAGCCCACCACAAAACTCCTTTTTTACCTTCAATTCCCTTACTGTTAGATAATGTTTGAGCCACTGAATAATCTTGACAAGGAAATCCTCCAACTAATAATGTATGGTCAGGAATTTCTTTTTTATTAACCTCAAATATATCAATATTACTTACATCTTTAAAACCAAACCTTGTCCCATAGCAATCATAAGCATCTTGTGTTTTTGTTGAAGGTTCCCATTGATTTGCCCATAGAAATTTCCAATTTCCATTTTCCGTTACTTTATCATCTTCTAATGAAACTTTATTTAACCCACATCTAAATCCGCCAACACCAGCAAATAATTCTACGCATGTCTTTTTCATTTTTGTACCTCCATTTTGTTGTTTATTAATACTAATTATATTATAATATAATTGATTAAAAAGATCAACCTTACTAGAAAATATTATACTAAATTTTCTAGAGAAGATCAACATTTCTATATTAATATTTTATATTATTTTTGAAATTAAAACAAGATCAAAAGGAGAAATTTATGAAAAAAGGTAGATTATATAATAGACAAGAAATTGAACTAATATCTAAATCAGCAATTGGCAAATCAATTAATGATATTTTGAATGAAGAAATAATTACTATAGAAAATAAAGACGCCAATAAAGGTGGATTAGGTCAATTGGTTGAAAAATATTTATTTGGTATGGATAACAATAATGATTCAGAACCAGATTTTATGCCAGCAGGAATTGAACTAAAGGTAACCCCATATAAAAAAATTAAAAACGGTAAATTATCTGCTAAAGAAAGATTAGTTTTAAATATTATAGATTACATGACTGAATATAAAAATGATTTTAGAAGTAGTCATTTTTGGTATAAAAACAATAAAATACAGTTACTATGGTATTTATGGGAAGCAAATAAAGATAAAAAAGATTTAATAATTACACACGAACAATTATTAGAATTAGAAAAAAATGAAGACTTAAAGCAAATAGAAGAAGACTGGAATTTTATTATTCAAAAAATCAAAGATGGCAAAGCTCATGAAATATCAGAAGCAGACACTATGTATTTGGGAGCATGTTCTAAAGGAGCTAATTCATCTTCAACAAGAGAGCAACCATTTAACGATATTCCTGCTATGCAAAGAGCCTTTTGCTTTAAAAATTCTTATATGACTCAATTAGTTCGAAAATATATTGGAGATTATTCAAATGTTGAAAAAGTACTAAAAAGAACAACCAATACATTTAATGAATTTATTGAAGGCGTGGTCAATAAATATAAAGGTAAAACACAAAAGGAACTAATGAATGAATTTGAATTAAAATCTAATGCTAAAAATATAAATAACATAATCATAAGTAGAATGTTTAATGTTAAAAGTAAATTAGCAGAAACAGAAGAATTTCAAAAGGCAAAAATTATTCCTAAAACAATTAGAATTGAAGAAAATGGAAGAATTAAAGAGTCAATTTCATTTCCATATTTTAAATATACTGAATTAGTTAAACAAGATTGGGAAACTTCTGATTTAAAAGAAGAACTTGAAACAACAAAGTATATGTTCTTTATATTTAAAATGGATAATGGAGAATATGTATTTAAGGGAATTAAATTATGGAATATGCCTGAAATGGATATTGAAACATCTGTTATGGAAATGTGGAAGAAAACTTACAATACTATTAAAAGTGGTAATATAGTTAAATCAATTGAAAACGGGTATAGAACAACTAACTTTGTTGGTATGAGTGAAAATCTTGTATGTCATGTAAGACCACATGGGAGAAATGCAAAAGATGTGTGTAAATTACCGGTTCCTGATAAATTAACAGGTGCAACAGAGTATACAAAACATTGCTTTTGGATTAATAATACTTATATAAAAGAGATATTCAAAGAATTTATATAGACTGGTAAAAATGAGAAATTATTTTGATTAAAATTTTAAAACAAAATTTTCAAATCAAATAATGAGTATACAAAAAGGATACCAATGGTTAATAAAAGAAATGGAAAGTGAATATGAATATCCATTAAACGATTGTATTACTTTTGATGAATATTTTTCTATATTATATAAATATAATCAACACTTTGATTATTTCATAAGGATATATGAAATAGATACTTCAAAATTAATTATTAAAAATAAATATAAGATAAATAAAAATTTTAACGATTCTGAGGTATACATATTTTTTATACAATACTCTATATTTTAGTGAAATAATATATCTACTTAATTTTTTTATTATTCTTCATTATTTTCATCTATAATATTATAAATTTTGAATTTAATATAATCATCGTAAACTAATAAATCATTTTTCATTTATAATAAAAAAATTCCATTACTTTTCAGCAAATGGAATTTTTTAAAATATATTATAATTTCAATACTTTTCTCAAAAGTTCGAAAATATTTACAAATGGCAGGGGATGAGAGAATCGAACTCCCAACAAAAGTTTTGGAGACTCCTATTATACCATTTAACTAATCCCCTAAATCGGACAAATTAATAATATCATATTTTTTTTAT
>NZ_CDRRQU010000076.1:0-4996 GCF_977044495.1 Cetobacterium sp.
CGTGTTTTAATTTTATTGCGACAATTTGTCGTGTTTTAATTTTATTGCGACAATTTGTCGTGTTTTAATTTTATTGCGACAATTTGTCGTGTTTTAATTTTTTTATCCATAAATATGGATAAAAAAATTGATTATTTTCCCTTTTTAAATTATACTATAATTATTAAAAAAGGAGGTGAAAAGCGTTACTTTTCTAGTGGCGTTAATAATGGGGAAAATAATAACTATAAAAAATAACAAAGGTGGCGTTGGAAAATCCACTTTATCAAAAAATATTGCTCATGGTCTTGCAATGTTAGACTTCAAAACTGCCTTAATCACTTCAGATGCACAAAATGATAGCTTAATTCTCTTAGGAGGATGGTTCGAAGGTGGAAAAGGTTTTAAATCTTTCGTTCAAACTGGTGAGGAAGTTAAAATCAAAATTAGAGAAAACTTAGATTACTTTCCTGTTGAAACAGATATTTTTGGAATAAATTTAAAAAGTAAAATTAGAAACACTTTTAATTTACTAAAAGAAAATTACGATTTTATTATTGTTGACTGTGCTCCTGTTTTTAATGTACTTAACGATATTATTTTGGAAATTACTGATGAAATTATTGTTCCTATCAAACTCGATAAATTAAGTACAGCCGGTATTACAAGGTTAATTGAAAAAACTGAAGGAAATAAGATAACTCAAATCGTTCCCAACCTATATAGAAATACTAAAATTTCAAGAGAATATTTTCAAAATCTATCAAATTTCTTCAATGATACTGGAGTTATTTTAACAAATCCCATTCCTGAAAGTGTTATTGAAGAACAACTTTCAGAAAAAGGTAAAACAATTTGGGAAACTCAATCTAAAAAAGCTGAAGAATTACAAAACTTATATGGTGAAATTATCGGGGGAATTATCAATGATTAATAAAAAAATTAATGTTTTAGATAGATTAAAACAAGACTCTTTTAAAAAAAAGGAATCATCAGCTAAACAAAATATTGAATCTAAAGAATTTGAAATAACTGTTGTTGAAAAAGATTTCTTATCTGATAATAAAGTCATGTTTAATTATGAAGATATCCATGACTTAGAAATGAAAAATGATCTGCTGAAATATGAATCTCTTTTAAATTTAGCTAAAAGTAACTATCATACTAAAGCGGGTGAAATACTCGCTGAAGCTAATGAGAAGTATGCAAATCATAAAAATGGAACTTTCACAGTATGGTTGGAGCACATGAAAATAGGAAAAAAAAGTGCCGAACGATTAATAAACCGTTTCAAGTTTATAAAAAATAATTGTCTGACATCTGAAGATCAACTCTATTTTGAAACTCTTCCATTGTCATTAACTTATGAAATATCTGCTCCTAATGCGGATAAGGAATTAGTTAATGCAGTTTTAAACAGACAAATTAAAACTAGAAAAGATTATATTATTCTTAAAAATACTTTAAAAAATGATACTCCTAAAGTTTCTGAGTTTGATTCTATCGAAAAATTGTTTAATAAATTAAACTCCAATATTTCTAGTCTTATCGAAAACAAAGTAGAATCTGCAACTTTAGATTCAAATAAAGCAAAAACGGTCTATGAAAAAATAGAGCTTTTAAATAAAGAGATTAAAAATCTACTTGTTGAAATTGAAAAGTTAAGTTAAAAAATTTATAAAAGGAAGGGTATATAATGAAACTATTTAGTTTTACAGATTTTTTTTATGTTATTGAACATAATAATGAGTATTTTGAGTTTGAATTTGAGGATGATTTCTTAAATAATATTTCTGAAGATTTAGATACTGAAACTTTTGAAATTTTAAAAATATCAGAAATATCTGAAGGAACTTTTGAGATTTTAGTAAAAACTCCTTCTGACGAAAAAAAAGTATATAACTATACTCTTTCTCCTGAAAGAATATCTTATATCTTATCTGTTAGTAAATAGCCAATATAAAAACCCAAGAAATTTTATAATATATTTCTTGGGTTATTTTTTATACAACATTAACGTCTACTATATCAATGTTTTTATTTTTATTAAACTTTCTTCATCCTCATTGTACTCCAAAACAATATGCAAACTTCCCAATTCTCCCTCAAAAAACTTTGTTATTCCTAGTAGTCTGATTATTTTATTAACTTCTTTTATATTTTCCCCCTCCAACATATCCAAAATATCCAGTTGAAACATTGACATATTTTTATAGATCTTTTTGATTTCAACATTTTTAACCACTTCTGCTGTATTTATTTCAAAAGATTCTTTATTTATTTCTTTGTCCTCTTGTATTGTATTTATTTCAATTGCTTCAACCTTTTGAGTATAATTATTTTTAGACATATGTGCTGTATTTATTTCATTTAATCCATCTACTTTATCTATAATCTGTATTTCTGAAATCATATTACTATTTTCAGACTCTTCTGCTGTATATTTATTCAAATTCTTTTCTAAATAATCTTTTACTAATTTATCTTTTGCTGCACTAAAGGCCATTTTTTGTATTTTTCCTTCAACTCCACACATTTTTATGTAATCTTTATAGGCATCTTTCTCTATAATATCTCTTTCTTTCAAAGTAATACTTTCTAAAAATTTTTGTATTTTTAAATCTTTTTCTAAATTTTTTGACAATGACTCCTCGTTATTTGATAGACTCACTAATTTTAAATTTTCAACTTTGTCCTTTGGTGTTGTATTTTTTTTCTTTTGTGATATATAATCCTCTGCCCATCCCTTAGATAAGGCTTGTATCATGTAACTTCTTATATTACTTACTTTTTGAGCTTTTATATATTCAGATACTAATTTAATATGCTCAAATCCATATTGTCTTATTCCATCTTTTATAACTTTTGGTAATGTTTTTAATTCTCTTGCTTTAGAAGGTAATATTTTTAAGATTTCTTCTAATTTGTCATTTGTTGGTATTCTATCTATCGTTTCGGCTTTTACAGCTTCAAAGTGGCTATTTCCATCATTTGGCAAATCTACTCCACTGTCCGTATGAGTTATAAGTAAATTATCAAAATGATTTTTATCATCATAAAAATATGACTGTTTAAGTTCATTATGAGATTCATTAAAATAAAATTCAAATTCAGATTCAATCCATTTGCTATTTTTAATAACTGTATAGTCTGCTATTAAATTCATCTTCTTTAATTCTTGACAACTTTTTTCTATTACTTTTATAGTTCTTCCAATTTTTTGAATATTTTCACTTAAAGGAATTCTTTTAATTAAATTTATCGATAAAACTTTTATATACATTCTATTAAATCTTAATTTATTAATAAGCATATATAAAGCTCTTGTAATTGGATTATCCATACTTAATAGTAATTGAGAATCATATACCAAATATCCTTTTCTTATTATATTGTCATAAAAGTGCTCTGATATAGACACCTTGATAACCTCTTTTATTCTTCTATCAGTAAACAACTCTTTTTCGGATTCTTGTGCTTGCTTCAAAGATATCATATGAATATTCATTATATTTGTGTTAATCTGCTCTTCTATTATTCCTTTAATTTTATTAGAATATAATGAATTTTTAAATGTATAACTTGTTTGAGATAATCTTACTAGAGCTTTTGATATTCTTCCATAAAACCCTTTAAAAGACTCTTGTGCAATTCCCATACTTGTTAAAATTTCACTTATAGTTGTATAAAATGTATTATGGTATCTCTTATCTCTCATAATCTTTAATAAAGCTATAAATACTCTTTCTTCTAATTCACCTGGAATATAATCTCCAGACGTAGGATTAACTTGAATATAAGCTTCTTTTGATCTATTAAAAAAATATCTTATTATTTGATTTTTTTTCTTACTAGTACTCTTAGTAAATAGCGGATATTCAATCATATTAATATCAATTCTAACCAAACTATGATTTTTTTCATTTTCAATTTCAGAAACATCTAAAAATTTTTCTACTATTTCACTTGGACCTGTATCAATAACTTGATTCATAGGAATATCAAATTTTTTTACTTTTTTCATTTTCACCAGTCCTTTAATGCTGTATATTTATTTTTTCTATCCTCTTTTGTTGTATATTTTACAACAAAAAAAAACTTTTTTCAATACTTTTTACCATTAGTGTTGTATTATTTTCTTGTTTTTCATTTAATTTTAAAATTTTTTTGTAATTATTATACAGAAGTGGATATTTTTTTTATTTTATTTTTAATACAGCATCTACGGTTAAAAACATACAACAGTAATGGCTTAATCATACAACACCTATGTCCATATATATACAATAGTAAGGGGCATATATATACAACATCTACGGTTATCGTATTTTTTTATTGATATCCTATAACCCTATATTTTACTTGGCTTTATAGCAATATCAAAATTTTTTTATCCTCAACAACAATATAAACAACTATAAACATTAAAAACAACTATAAACAATCCTTTAATATTTTCATAATCATAATTATAAATAATTAAATATAAATTAATTAAACGAAACAATTCGAAAGAAAATTAAAATTTTATCTATACAATAATATAACAATTATATTATATTTAATTACTAAAAATAAATTTTATTTAATTTTACATAAATTTAATTATTACTTTAACACTTAAAATTTTGAATTAATTATAATATAGAAAAATTTAACTTTCTAAAAAATTATATCAATATATATTGTAACTTAATCACGAATAATCCTTTTAATATTTCTTTTAAATATTCTAAAACTTCTTCATTGATACATTTTTTACAATAATTTTTAACTACAGCTAATTTAATAATAAAAAAATAAAAAATTATATTGACATGATTTAAAAGTTATGATACTATTATTTTCGTCAGCAGAAAAAGTTGACCTAATATAAATAATTCGGAATATAGCGCAGTCCGGTAGCGCACCTGCCTTGGGAGCAGGGGGCCGCAAGTTCGAATCTTGCTATTCCGACCATTATTGGGGTGTCGCCAAGCGGTAAGGCAACGGACTTTGACTCCGTCATGCGTTGGTT
>NZ_CDRRQU010000077.1:0-4950 GCF_977044495.1 Cetobacterium sp.
CCTCCGAGTAAAGATGAGGTATTAAGAGATCTTAAAATACCGATATCATCAAAGTCAACAGAAATTTCTTTATCCATTATGAGTTGAAAAAAAATTATGTTATCTTCAAAGTCTTGGAGATATTTAATTTTACCATAATATTCACCAGTTCCTATATTTAATCTTATTTTAGTATTATTTTGAGGAATTGGAGTTCCAGATAATCGATTAAATAGTACATCTATTATTTTAGTATTTACAATAGATTTGCTGTTAGTTAGAAGATTTCCTCTCTCAAGCTCTTTTGATGTTACTCCGGCTATGTTTAACGCACATCTTTGTTGAGAGGATATATAATCTAAATCTGTTCCATGATTTTGGATACCTTTTATTTTAATATTAATTTTTTGAGGATAAAGTGTTAAAGTTTCTCCCTTTTCTATGTTACCAATAGTTGTACCACTGACGATAGTTCCAACTCCTTTAGGAGAATATATTTTATCAATATCTAATCTAAAAAGATTTGCGGGAGTACTTGGCAATGAAAAATCAAAATTTTTAATTTCTTTTAAAATTAAATTATAAAGATTTTTATAGGTTGAAGAGTCTTTCAAAGTAACTTCAGCAATAGGGAAATTTTTAAAAAAGTCTTCTTTAAATTCTTGGGATATTTGGGCTCTGACTTCATTAATTCTTTCGGATGTAACTAAATCAATTTTCGATAAAACAATAATTCCTCTTTTTATTCCGAGAAGCTTCAAAATTTCTTTGTGTTCTATAGTTTGAGGCATAATACCATCATCACAAGCTATTAAAAATAGCACAAAGTTGATTCCTTTAGCACCAGCAACCATATTTTTAATAAATTTCTCATGTCCTGGGACATCAATAATACTAATAATCTCTCCCGAAGGAATAGTTAAAGGGGCAAAACCAAGATCAATGGTCATCCCCCTTTCTTTTTCCTCTTTCATAGTATCGGTATTTATATCAGTTAACATTTTGATTAAAGTTGTTTTTCCATGATCTATATGACCAGCAGTACCAATTACTATATTTTTCATATCTATACTCTCTTTAAAAATTTTTTAAAATTTTTTATAATAATAGGATATTCATCACTATGGATTGTTTTTAAATCAATAAAAAATTGGTTATTTTGAACTCTACCAACGATAGGTATCTCTTCTTTTAAAAAGGATGTCTCAATTTTTTTTCCGTCTAAGGAGGTAATAATAACAGCATAACTATTAATAGTAGCATCGGGCATAGAACCACCACCAATGATAGCCTTTGTTTCAATTATTTCGCTTTCTATTTGAATATCTTTTAACAAATTTTTTAAAATTTCTGCCCTCTCAAAAACACGTTCAATAGGCTCTATTATTTTATTTAAAGTAGGATTTTTTTCTATAGCTATTTTTTCATCAACATATTGTTTAAAAGTAAATTCTAAAGCACTAATAGTCATTTTACAAACTCTAAATGCTCTTAAAAGTTGATTTTTTTTCAATTTAGAAATTAATTCTTTTTTTCCAATAATTATTCCACACTGAGGTCCGCCTAAAAGTTTATCTCCACTAAAGGTAATCAAGTCGATACCAGAGCTTAAAGATTCAAAAATTGTAGGCTCTTTTTTTTGTCCGTATTTGGAAAAGTCTATAAGTACACCGCTACCTAAATCTTCCATTGAAATTAAATCGTGCTTTTTTGCTAATTCGGCAATCTCTTTATTGGATACAGAGTGTGTGAATCCAGATATATGATAGTTGGATGTGTGAACCTTTAAGAGCATAGATGTATTTTCATTAATTTTTCTTTCATAATCGAATAAATGAGTTCGATTAGTAGTACCAACTTCGATAAGTTTAGCGTTTGAAAGCTCCATAATATCTGGAATTCTAAATGAACCACCAACTTCAACGAGTTCTCCTCTAGAAATGATTACTTCAGTATCTTTACTAAATTCATTTAAGCAAAGCATAACAGCAGCAGCATTATTATTTACAACCAAGGCAGCTTCAGCACCTGTAACCTTTGCAATAAGATTTTCTATGTGTGAATATCTACTTCCTCGTTCACCTGTTTTTAAATCAAATTCAAGATTGCTATACCCACAAAGTGAGTTTTGAAGGTGTTCAATTAGTTCCTTTGAAAAAAGAGCTCTTCCTAAGTTCGTATGCAAAATAGTTCCAGTACCATTTATAACTCTTTTAAAATTAAATTTTAAATTTTCAGTTAAAGACTTTATAATCTCATTTTCAATATCCTCAATAGAGTATTGAGTAATAATTTCTTCTATAATTCCTTTTCTGAAGAAGCTAATTCCTTCATTAACAGCGTTATAAACCTCCTTATAAGGCTTATCTTTAAAAAATTCCTTTTCTTTTAGTAGGTCTATAAGTTTATCTACTTTAGGAAGATTTCTTAAAAGAGTTTGTTTATTAGTCATAGTATTCCCCTTATCTAACTACAATATATTTTCCGTTGTATTTTTCTACAGTTCCAATTAAAGCTGATTTTATTTTAAGAGTGTTTAATTTTTCCATAACTTCCGATACATATTTTGAAGAGACAGAAAAAAGTAGTCCACCAGATGTTTGTGGGTCTAGCATAATCTCTTGTAGCCAAAACGGTACAGTTGAAATATCGACCTTGTCATTTAAGTAATTTCTATTTTTTTGTCCCATAGAGTTTATATAAAATTCTTTAGCAAATTTTTTAGCGATATCCAAATATGGAATAAGTTCTTGCTCCAAAATAAAAGTTTTTTCAGAAGCGACAGCCATCTCGTATGCGTGTCCTAAAAATCCAAATCCTGTAATATCGGTACAAGCTGTTATTGGATAATTTCTTATAATTTCCGCTGAATATTTATTTAAAGTTGTCATTATTTCAACCCATTCTATTTTTACTTTGTCAGAGATGGCTTCAACTTTTGAAGCCGTGGAAATGATACCAGTTCCTAGAGGTTTAGTTAAAATTAAAACATCTCCCTCCTTAGAACCGTAATTTTTAAAAACTTTATCAGGGTGTACAAGGCCAGTCACAGAAAGACCATATTTGATTTCGGGATCATGAATAGAGTGTCCACCACTTAAAACAGCTCCAGATTCAGCGATTTTTTCAGCTCCACCTCTTAAAATCTCTCCCAAAATTTCAATATTTTCCTTTTCAGGAAAGCATACAATATTCATAGCTGTTCGTGGTTCTCCCCCCATTGCGTAGACATCACTTAAAGAGTTAGCAGCAGCTATTTGCCCGAAAATATACGGATCATCAATCATTGGTGTAAAAAAATCTAAAGTTTGAATTAAAGCTATATCATCTGTTAATTTATATATAGCAGCATCATCAGATTTTTCAAAGCCAACAATTAAATTTTTATCTTCCACACTCGGAAGATTTTTTAATAGATTTGAAAGAACCTCCGGTCCTATTTTACTAGCTCAACCACCAATTGAGCATCTATCTAATAAAAGTTTCATTTTGTACCTCCTTGTTCATGAATGAGCTTATAAATTATACCACAATTATATATTTAACACCATACCACCTTCTAAATTATCAACTGTTGAAACAGTTATACTTGTTTTGTTTAAAATATCCAAAAGAATTAATAAAATTAAATTACCAGCAATGATAACATCAGCACGATCAGGCTCTAAACCGATAATTTTTTTACGATCTTCTAAGGTTTTATTTAGAAAAAGGTATAAATTTTCTTCTAAATCGATTTTCGTTAAAACGTAACCATTTATTTCCTTTTCATTAAATTTAGAAAGTTTTTTAACAATAGAAACATTGGTTGTGACAGTTCCAGCAACACCAATAATTTTAAAGTTACTATTTTCAAATTTATTTAACTCATTAAAAAACCCTTTTAAATAGTTACGGGCAGATAAAAGCGTTTCTTCATTGTAATTCTCATTTGAAAAAAACATTTCGGTCAATTTTACAACACCGATAGGAAAGCTTTTGATATAATCAATTCCATTATAGTCCCCAATAGTTATTTCAGTACTTCCTCCTCCCACATCAATAGTTGCTATTTTTTCTCTGTAGATATTACTATTTCCATTGAAACTCAGTTTGGCTTCAATTTCACCAGGAATGACCAAGGTATTTATGTCAAACTCATTTTTTATTCCTTGAACAAATATGCTACCATTACTAGCCTCTCTTGTGGCAGCAGTAGCAAAAGCAATGAGTTCAGTTACACCCATAGAATTAGATTTTTCTTTAAATTTTTTAATAATACAATATGTTTTTTCAATAGATTCTTTCGAAAGAATGCCAGTTTGATTGAGATTTTTTCCCAATCTAGATACTTCTAAATCCTTATATAGTGGAGTAATAATTTTCACTTTGTTATCATTTTTTTCAACTTCAGCAATAAACAATCTACATGAATTAGTTCCAATATCTATAACTCCTTTCAAAATCCTATTTTTAAAGGAGTAGTTAACTTCTGAAATAATCTTTTCGGAGATAGCCATATTTTCAAGAGTTCCATTTTTATCAATAATAAATTTAATTTTATCATAAGCATTTTTTTTATCTTTCTTCATAACATCAATTAAAATGTCTTCTTCTATGTAGATTGGAGTAGCATCAATTTTATAGAGATTAAAAAGTTCTTTGACGGACTTTATGTATACCTCAGTGGTAAAACCTAAAAGTTTAGAAATTTCCATTTCAAAAATTATACCTTTAGCAACTCCTTCTCCATGTGAGATATGTTGGTAGTCAAAAAGGGTTTCTAAGGCGTGACCATATGTGTGTCCCAGATTTAAGAAAGCTCTATCGCCTTTTTCAAATTCATCTTTTTCAATAAATTCTTTTTTTATTTTACATGATTCATAAATCATTTCAATTAGAACATCAGGTTTTAATCTTAAAATATCTCTATGTGATTCAATTAAAAAATTAAAATAACTTTTATCCTTTGCAATTATACTGTGTTTAATA
>NZ_CDRRQU010000078.1:0-4533 GCF_977044495.1 Cetobacterium sp.
CTTTTTCTTGCCATAAAAAAACCTCCTAGATTTTAATGATATTACATCATTAATCTAGAAGGTCTGCAATTATTATTTACACAAAATTATTTATACTCCCAATAAAAAAGATAGAGTTCTTATTCTCTATCTTTATTTATTTATAAAGTTAATAAGCCTATCTATGGCTTCATTTAGAATAGCTTCATCTTTTACTAGAGAGATTCTTATATATCTATCCATTCCAAAAGCTATACCTGGAACAACTGCAACTCTCTCCTTTTCCAAAAGAGTTTTAGCAAAATCTAGGGAATTCAAATTTGTAATTCCATCTAGTGATACAAAAATATAGATTGCCCCTCTTGGTTTTATAGCAAAAATATTCTTTTCTTTTAACTTATTATATACACTTTCAGCTCTTTTTTTATAAATATTAACTTGTGAAGAGATATCTTTACACTCCTTTAAAGCTACTAAAGCAGCCTTTTGAGAAATTATACTACTTGAAGTTACTGTATATTGATGGACTTTTAGTAAGTATTCTCTTATTTTTTTACTTGTTATTATATATCCTATTCTCCATCCAGTTAAAGAATGGGATTTTGAAAATCCATTTATTAAAATAACGTTTTCCCTATATTCTTCTTGTAAAAAACTGTTATGCTTCCCTTCATATACAACTTCACTATAGACCTCATCACTTATGATATATAGATGATTTTCTTTAGCAAACTTCAATATATCATCTCTATTTTTCTCAGAAATGATAACTCCCGATGGATTTGATGGATAGTTTACAATAATAGCTTTTGTTCGTGGCGTTATATGTTTTTTTAACATATCAACAGTCAATTCAAAATTTTCATTTGACGTATCCATTTTTATTAACTTAGCTCCCGCTAATGTTATCAATGGTTCGTATCCTGAATATACCGGTAATGGAGTTAGAACCTCATCCCCCGGTAAAATTATAGTCTTTATCACCGTCGACAATCCTTCTGTAGTTCCAACCGTTACAATTATTTCATCAGACCCTACATTCACCTTATATCTATCCTTATAATGTTTTCCTATCTCTTCTCTTAGCTCAATCATACCTCCCAATTGCGGATAACCTAATCTAGTGTTTTGCATATACTCAATAGTTTTATCTATTATTATTTTCGACTGCGGTAAATCTGGCTCTCCTATTGTTAAATTAATTAACTTCTTTTCACCATCTTCATATTCTTTACACGCCTCTGCTATCTTTCTTATGACAGATATTTCTATTTTATCCAAATTTGGGTTTACTCTTAGCATATTTTCTCCTCTACTTTTTTTTCATTAAAATTTCTGCAATTTGTACTGCATTTGTTGCCGCCCCTTTTCTTATATTATCAGCTACAACCCATAAATTTAACCCTTTTTCTATACTAAAATCTTTTCTCAAACGTCCCACATAAACTTCATCTGTTCCAGTAGCTTCAGTAGCTAAAGGATAAATATTATTTCCTATATCATCTCTGAAAACTATACCTTTTGCTTCTTTAAATTTATCTCTTAGCTCTTCCAAATTTACTTCCTTTTCTAATTCAACATTTATTGATATAGAATGTCCATTCAAAACTGGGACTCTGACACACGTTGCTGTTATTGGAAGATTTTTTTTATTTAAAATTTTACGAGTTTCATTTATCATTTTTTCCTCCTCTTTAGTATACCCATTTTCTAAAAATGAGTCTATATGAGGTAAACAGTTATTAACTATTGGATGAGGATATGTTTTAGCTTCCTCTCCTACTAGCCCTCTTTTCAAATCTTCCATTCCTTTTATTCCACTTCCAGATACAGCTTGATAGGTAGAATAAATAACTCTTTTTATACCATATAAATCATCTATAATTTTTAACGGCACAACAGACTGAATCGTTGAACAATTTGGATTTGCTATTATACCTTCATTTTTAAATATCTCTTCTGAATTTACTTCTGGTACAATTAGTGGGACACTTTTATCCATTCTCCAAGCACTGCTATTATCAATTACTATCACACCCTTTTTATTTGCAATTGGTGCAAATTTTTTACTGATATCACCACCTGCAGAAAATAGTGCTATGTCTATCTTTCTATCAAAACTTTTTTCTGTAAGCTCCTCTATTATTAAAGTTTTTCCTTTAAAGATAACTTTTTTTCCAGCCGAACGAGTCGAAGCAAAAAGATATAAATTTTTTATTGGTAAATTTCTTTCTTCCAAAACTTTCAAAAAAGTTCCACCTACTAATCCACTTGCTCCCACTATTGCTATATTATACATTCTAGTCCCTCCATTACAATTAAAAAATTCTTTCATCAATCCATCTTTCAAATAAAAATTAATAAAAATATTATAAATTTATTTTAACATTATTGAAGGAAATTTTAAACAAAATCAGAAGAATAGATTAAAGAAAATTAAAGAGGTGATTTTTATGTCAAAATGTTGTAATAAACCCAAAGTTAATCTTCCAAAAACTTGTGTCTGTCCTGTTCCAAAAAAAGAACCAGCTGAAGTTCCTGATATAATGGATCCTATATTGAGTCCAAATGTTGAAGCTGAAGCGAGTGAAGTTAGAAATGATATAGATCAAGAAGATAACGAATAAAAAAGAGGACTAAAGTCCTCTTTTTTATTATCAATAATATAAATCTATTATATTTATTTCACTTGTACTATTTACTCTATAAGGAATTAACCAAGAGCTAAATCCTGCACTTACTATCGTGTGAGTCACTCCAAACACTTTATATCCATGATAATTTTTATACATTTTTTTTACTATTAAATTATACGGAAAAAACTGTCCTCTATGTGTATGTCCACAAAGCTCTAAATCAATTCTATTCACAATGGATTCCTCTATAGAGTTTGGATTATGGTCCAATACAATTGTCGGAAGATCTGTATCTACCTTCTTTTTTAAATATGCTATTTTTTTTCTTTTTTTATTTGTTATATCGTCTCTTCCAATAATATTTACTTCCTCAATTTTTATAGCACTATCCCTTAAAACTTTTATACCTAAACTTTTAATATACTCTATATTTTCTTCTACTCCTCCATGGTATTCATGGTTTCCTAAAATCGCATACATCCCATATTTAGGCTCAATCTCTCTAAAACTAGCTGTAAAGTCTGCCTTGATATCTTTACAACTAAAATCAACTAAATCTCCCCCTATCAATAAGATATCTGGTTCTTCTTCAGCCATTCTTTTTAAAGAATTTTCTATATTGTCTTTATTAGTTAAAGCTGACAAATGTATATCTGATATAAATGCTATTCGTAATTTTTTACCACTTTTATGTCTCTCTAATTTTATTACATTTTTTATCACTTTTGCTACTGAGAAGTTATAATACGCATAGATGAAAAACACTGGAAGTACTATAAAAGCTACTGTCACTATATTTAATTTACTTAATCGATAAAAATAATTTACTACCCCTAAAATTATTAATAGAAAAAATATATAATGGGCTATAAAAATATAATTTCCTAAAAATCTACCCAAAAAAATATTTCTTCTAAAAAAAGTTCTTCTGATGTAAAAAATAGGTAAAATTGCTAATAAAAATATAAAGTTTATTAAAAACAACTGTTCCATAATTTCTCCTTATAGAAAATGTCCAATAAAAGCTTTAAATCCCATTAAAATTAATATTCCTCCTCCTAGATACTCTGTTTTATAACTTATTAAATGTCCTACTTTATGCCCTAAATAAACTCCTATGGACGCTATTAAAAAAGTTATTATTCCTATTATCTCTATGGAGTAATATATATTCAAATTTGGAACCAATGAAAAGGAAAAACCGATAGCTAAAGCATCTATACTTGTTGCAAACCCCAATAAAAATAGGTTTGAAGCCATCTCACATTTCCCTTCTACCTCGCATTCTTGCTCCTTCCAACCATCAAAAACCATTTTTCCACCGACAAATAATAGTAATATCGTTGTTATTATATAATCATACTCTGATATTTTCTCTGCAAAAACACCACCTATTCTCCATCCTATATACGGCATTAACGCTTGAAATCCTCCAAATACAAGTGCAATTTTAAAAATATTTCTTTTTTTTAATTTCTTCATTGCCAACCCTTCAGTTAATGATACAGCAAATGCATCCATAGCTAACCCTATAGAAATCAATATAAGTGACAGTACATCCATTATTCCCTCCAATAAATTTTTTCAATTTCTATATTATACATTTTCTTTTTACTTTTCTCAATTTATTTAAAAAAAAAAGAAGAGAGTTCTCTCTCTTCAAAAGTTTATACTATTAAATTTAAAATAGATAGTCCACCGATTATCCATAGAGCCATATTTATTTTCTTTGTCTCCCCTGCTGCAACATGAGTTACTATATATACAACAAAACCAAAACTTAATCCTATACTTATACTATATGTTAAAGGCATCATTACAATTGTTATAAATGCAGGAATCGCTAATTTCATATCTGTAAAATCTATATTTCCAATGGACTTAAACATAAATACTCCTACTAATACCAGTGCTGGAG
>NZ_CDRRQU010000079.1:0-4411 GCF_977044495.1 Cetobacterium sp.
TTTTCAATAAATTCTTTTTTTATTTTACATGATTCATAAATCATTTCAATTAGAACATCAGGTTTTAATCTTAAAATATCTCTATGTGATTCAATTAAAAAATTAAAATAACTTTTATCCTTTGCACTTATACTGTGTTTAATAACTTCACCCATACCAGATTTGAATTGATACATAGGTAGAGTATTTAGAAAATTGATATCAATGATAACTCCAATGGGTTGTTTAAAACAACCAATTAAATTCTTACCAAGAGAGTGATTAATTGCGACTTTACCACCAATACTGGCGTCTACTTGAGCTAATAAAGAAGTGGGAACTTGTAAAAAGTCAAGCCCTCGCATAAAAGTGGAAGCGATAAAACCACCTAAATCACAAATAACTCCGCCACCAACACATATGATTAAAGAGTTTCTAGAGAAATTATTTTCTATTAGAAATGAAAAAATTTTCATAGCGGTATCTATATTTTTATATATTTCACCATCTTCAATTTTGTAAGTATAAGTTTTTTTCTTTGGAAGATTACTTGAAATTTTTTGATTATAAATTTCATCTATAGTCTTATTTGTAAGTAATAGTATTTTGTCATAGTTTTTGGTAAAATCATTAAGTTTATCTATTGTATTTTGTCCAATAAAAATGTCGTATGAATTTGTAGAAGTCTTCATAACTAAATTTTTCATAATATTGGTCTCCTTATTATTTAATTTTCTATAGTTAAAGTATAATATTTTTGTAAAAAAAAAGCAAATTTAGCAATGAAGGAGTCAAGTTAAATATATTCTTCTATATTATTTACAAAGGATAAAAAATGTGGTATTTTATATGGAGAGTTAAAAAACTGGAGGTAAAAAATGCAAGGTTTAAAAACTTTTCTATTGATGTTAGTAATGACTTTACTGCTATTGTTTATAGGGGGAGCTATCGGTGGTAGAACAGGAATGACAATAGCCTTAGTTTTAGCGGGTGTAATGAATTTTGTATCATATTGGTTTAGTGATAAAATTGTGTTATCAATGTATAGAGCACAGGAATTGCCAGAAAATCATAAAGTTTACTGGATAACAAAAAAATTAACAGAAAATGCAGGATTACCAATGCCGAAAGTTTACATAATAAATCAAAGTCAACCAAATGCCTTTGCAACTGGGAGAAATCCACATCATGCGGCAGTGGTTGTAACAAGAGGATTGGTAGAACTAATGGATGATAATGAATTAGCAGGAGTTATAGGACACGAGTTAGGACATGTTTCACATAGAGATATACTTATTCAAAGTGTGGCAGCAACTTTAGCAGGAGCTATTGTGTATATGGCTAATATGGCAAAGTGGGCAGCTATTTTTGGTGGTGGCAGAAGAGATAGAGAGGATAATCATGGTGGTGTCTTTGGTTTGTTAGCAATCAGTATTTTTGCACCTTTAGCAGCTATGTTGGTTCAAATGGCGATATCAAGAAGTAGAGAGTACAAAGCTGATAGTTTTGGAGGTAAAATTTGTGGTCATCCAAGATATTTAGCAAATGCTTTAAAAAAATTAGAGTCTTATAGTACGAGAATTCCTATGGACGCAACACCGACTACAGAGAATATGTTTATTGTTTCTCCACTGGCTGGAAATAAGATGGCTAATTTATTCAGTACACATCCAAGTACGGCAGATAGAATTAGAAGACTAGAAGAGATGGAATGAATTAAAAAAAGATAAGAGCAATTTAATTGTTATATGTGAAAAGAGTTAGAGATATTTCTGACTCTTTTTTAATTTGACACTGGAGAATTATTGGTATATACTTGCAATAGTATATTAAGGCGGTGTAGAATAGATGAACTGGAAAAAATTAACAATAGAAAGTAGAAATGAGTTACAAAATTTTTTAAAAGAGAAGTTTGAAACTTCAGACATGAATTTCACAAATCTTTTTTTATGGAGCTTTAGTGAAAATATTCAATATGCAATTGAGGATGATATAGTTTATATCAAAGGAGTTTACGAAGGAGATGAATACTACTTTTCACCTGTTTCAAAAAATGGTAGCAAAGATGAAGTAATATCTGCTGTAAAAAGAATTAAGGAGTATGGAGGGAAGATAGTTTTTATTCCTGAAAGCTATGAAGATTTTTTGAAAGAAAAATTTATCTTGGTAGAGGAAAGAGATTCATTTGACTATATATATTTACAAGAGGATTTGGCGGAGTTAAAAGGAAGAAAATTTTCTTCTAAAAAAAATAAAATAAATAAATTTAAAAAAATGTATAATTTTACTTATGAAAAAATATCTAAAGAGAACATAGAAGATATAAGAGCTTTTCAAAGAAGGTGGACTGAAAATAGAAAAGAGGACACAATTATAATATCAGAAACATTGGGAATAGAAGAGCTTCTTAACAATTATGAAAGATTGGAGTTAAGAGGAGGGGTTATAAAAGTTGATGAGAAAATAGTAGCGTATGCTATTGGAGAAAAATTGACTGAAAATATGGGAGTTATCCATATCGAAAAAGGAATACTTGACTATCAAGGAAGTTATCAGATGATTAATATGTATGTTGCAAAAGAGGAGTTTTCTGATGTTGAATTTATAAATAGAGAGGACGATTTTGGAAGTATAGGACTAAGAGAGGCAAAACTTTCTTATCAACCAATAAAGTTTTTAAAAAAATACAGTATCTAGAGGAGGAATGCTATGTTTAAAGTTATCAATAAAATTGAAAAAAATTATGAACTAAACGTTGTATTATGTTTTGAAGGACAAGTTAATATTTGTGAACATATATCTTCTACAAATAAAGTGCTGATAGAAAAGTTAATGAATAAAAAAGAGTTTACAGGAAAAAAAGGTGAGACTTTAAAAGTTGAATTTCTAGAAGGAACGCAGTTAATTTCAATGATTTTTGTGGGAATGGGAAAAGATGATGAATACACTCTAGGTGTGTATAGGGAGGTAATATTTGATGTACTCTCTAAAGAAAAAGGATTGGTTTTGATATCAGCGGAAGATGAAAGATTATTAGATTATAATGTGTTGGGAGAAATTGTATCTAATGTAAACTATAATTTTGATACATTTAAGGAGAAAAAAGCTGAAACTTTAGAAGTCGAGTTGTTTATTTCAGGAGAGGAAAAAGATTTTTCTGAAACAATTTTTTTAGGAGAGGCAACAGATATTGCCAGAGATTTGGTGGATCAACCAGCAAATATAGTTAATCCGGAAACTTTAGCTAAGAAAGCTGTAGAACTTGGAGAGGAGTATGGCTTTGAAGTGGAAATTTTAGACGAAAAAGAGATTGAAAAATTGGGAATGAATCTACTTTTAGCTGTTGGAAGAGCTTCGATAACAAAACCAAGACTTATAGTCATGAGATACTTAAATGAGAAAGATAGTGCTGAAAAGATTGGATTAGTAGGAAAAGGGCTGACATATGATACAGGAGGACTGTGTATAAAACCAGCAGATTCAATGCTTGAAATGAAAAGTGATATGGCGGGAGCAGCTTCTGTAATAGGAGCTATGTGTGCTATTGCTAAAGGTAAAGTTAAGAAAAATGTAGTGGCGATAGTTCCAGCCTGTGAAAATGCTATAAATGAAAATGCATATAGACCAGGAGATATAATAAAATCAATGAACGGAAAAACTGTTGAGATTATAAATACTGATGCAGAAGGAAGATTAGCACTGGCAGATGCTTTAACTTATGCTGTAAGGAATGAAAAAGTAACAGAGATAGTTGATTTAGCAACTCTTACTGGAGCAATTCTTGTTTCTTTGGGAACAATTACAACTGGAGTATTTTCAAACAGTGATGAAAAATATGCTATGATAGAGAAGAGTAGTAAATTATATGGTGAAAAAGTTTGGAGAATGCCGATATTTGATGAGTATAGTGAGTTATTAAAGTCGACAGTTGCTGATATAAAACATACAGGTGGAAGAATGGGAGGATCAATAACAGCAGCTAAGTTTTTAGAAGTGTTTGTTGAAGGATTGCCATGGATACACATGGATATAGCAGGAACTGCATTTAATAGTGGTATAAAATGGCTTAAAAAAGGAGCTACTGGAGTTGGAGTAAAAACTCTTTACAACTATGTAAAAAATAGATAAAATTATTGAAGAAAAGGTGAGTGATTCTCACCTTTTCTTATATGAAATAGGAGTTAACGTGATGAAAAATCAATTGAAAATGTTGTGGAAAGATTTGTTTAATGATGATTTAGAATATATAGACTGGTATTTTGATAATGTATACATAGAAGAAAACACAAAAATATTTTTAGAAAATAATAGGGTTTACGGAATGTTATTTGAAAATAGATATCATTTAGCAATTGCTGATGAGAAGTTTATGGGAAGATATCTTGTAGGTGTTGGTGTGAGTTCTGAAAGAAGAGGAGAGGGAATTATGAAC
>NZ_CDRRQU010000080.1:0-4143 GCF_977044495.1 Cetobacterium sp.
TTAGTGTTGTAACATTGACAAAACTCTCCAATAATATTATTCTAAAGAAAGTGTGAAAATTAGAAAAAATGTAGCTAAATTAATAAATATAATGTATAATTAGTTAAATTTAAATAATATTTGAAAAATATAGCATTTAAAAGAGATACAGTATCCTATGCAGTATTATCGAGTTGGATTCTAAATGTGGAAGGTATTCAAGAGTGGACAAGCTTCACCATAAATGATTTACAGCAAAATGTAAAAATAGAAGAAAAAGAAATTGCAGTTCTAGGTAATGTGAATTTGAATGTCGCATAAAACACAGCTTATAAATAATTTACATAAAGTTTTTAGAACGGATCCTTATATAAATAATTTACTAGGAACTGCAGGAGAGAGACTAGACAATATTTCAACCAAAGCTGATGAAATAAAAAAAGAGTATTGGTTTGATACTATGTCAGCTATTGGGATAGCTATAATGGAAAATCAAATGGATTATAAATGTAAAAGTAAAACTATCGAGGAGAAAAGAGAGGAATTAGAAAGTAGGTGGAAAGTTGCTGGAAAATGCGATTTACAGCTTCTTCAAACGATAGCAAATTCATGGCGAAATGGTGAGGTTACTGTAATGTTTACCAATGCTGTTATAAATATTACTTTTGTATCAGTTATTGGAATACCTCGTGATGTTGAAGCTCTAAAATCAATAATAAATGAGGCAAAACCAGCTCATTTGCCAATAAATTATGTATTTAAGTACAGGATATGGGGATTATTACCGCCTAAAATATGGGATTATTATAAACGCTATACTTGGGGTGAAGTATTAAGAAAGGAAGGGATATAGTGCCAAATTATACTGCAAATCTAAATTTATCAAAGCCGATTCCAAGTGAAGATGTAGCAGATATAGAAGTTATAAACGCTAACATGGAGAAAATTGATAAATGGTCGGAAGAAATAGATATTAAAACAGCTTTACTGACAGAACAGGAAGTGATTGAAATAATACAAACTAAGAGGGAAGTATGATGGATATAATTAAGAATATAAAAATATCTTGGTTAAAAGATAATTTAAAATTTGAAAGAGGAGTATTTTTAGAAGGTGATTTAAATGTGGCAAATTTAGACATTCATATTGAGGAATTTATTGAAGGAAGTCATCTGGAGTTAACATTTTATAACGAGAATGAGAAAAAACTATATGCACTGGAACAGCATAATTTACAAAAAAATACTATGGTAAAAATTCCAAATGAAGTTTTACAAATTTCTGGAACCGTTTTTGTAAGAATAGCACAAGTAAAAAAAAGCCAAATTTTGCAAGCAACAGAAGAAGTTTATTTTTATGTTGTAAAAAAAAAGACTATGAATTTATGAATCAATGGGTTCCAGAGCTTCTAGTAAAAGATGTGAAAGGGACAATTGACGAGCTATATTCAATTATAAATAGCGGAAAGAAAGAGCTTGAAACATATACTGACGCTGTGAAAGAACACATAGATACTTGTGTAATCAGCTCAGTACAAATTGGAATTTTAATAGATAAAGTGAGGAGATGAACAGATTAATGGCAAATATGAATGCGATATTAAAATATGAACAGCTTGAAGAACTTGTGACCTTAATCTACCAGGATATTAAAAAGACTGCGACAACAGAGCATGAACATTCAGCAGAGAACATAATAGAAAGTACAACTAAACGGTTTGTATCTGACTCTGAAAAGACTTCATGGAATGCACGAATAACGCAGTCTCAATTGGACAGTGCTTTAAATACATTAGCATCTGGACTTACTTGGAAGGGAAGTTTTGCGACACTCGCAGAGATTCAAGCACTTCAAAATCCTAAAGATGGTTGGTTTGCAATAGCAACAACAGGGATTAACACATTTTATATTTATGAAAGCGAAATAGGTTCTTGGCAAGATTTGGGAGGATTAATGCTTCCGGGCGTAGCTACAGAAACCTCTAATGGACTGATGTCAAAGGAAATGGTTATTAAACTAGCAGAGCTAAGTAATTACACTCTACCAAAAGCAACTGCTTCCGTGTTAGGAGGAGTTAAATCTGGAACTGTCATAACTGTAGATTCAAACGGTGTTCTTCAAATAGATACAGCAAAGATAGTAACTACAACAGAAAAAAATACTTGGAATCAAGCAGCGGCAGATGGAGCAGAAGCTTTATCTGAAATATCTAAAACGAACGCAAATGTATCCAATGCTGTCACTAGAGTGGAAAACTTAGAGACTAGAGCAACAAATATAGAAGGTAAACTGGTGTATATTACTAGTGTTGATATAAGTTCGTTAGTAGAAACAAGTAAGAGCTGATGAAAAAAGATGAGTATAGCAGATTTTAAGAAAAATTATTACTCACTTTTTGAAAAAGCAACTCCTGATACAGCCCTGTTGAACTATGCAGGACTAAGAACTCTTATAGAATTGACTGTATATAGAGAACTTGAAGTTGAGGAGATTGAAGAAATTATTAATGCTGGGAGGAATAAATCAATTGAACATGAATAAGGCAGTAAAAGCCGTGTTGGACCCTATTTTGACAAAAACAGGGTTTATAAAAGCTGTGGAGATGATATACGCAGATATCAAAAGTAAAGAACCAAAAATCACTAAAAAAACCGGATTCAATTTAGATAAAACGGATATGACGGAAAATGACAGTAATAAACTACTCACGGCTAAAGGTGCATATAACTTAGAGGCGGGAATTGAGGAAAGATTTCAAAAATTCTGTTCTTTTCCTGTGGGCTCTGTATTAATGTTACTCGACAATTCGAATCCTGCACTTTTATTTCCCAATACAACTTGGCAAAAACAAGAGGGGAGATTTTTACTAGGAACAACAAACTCTGAAGGAGCTGGAGAAACAGGAGGGGCTTCAACGGTAGCCCTTTCTATAAATAATATGCCAATACATAATCATCTTGTTTCTGTTACAGTTGAAAATGGTGGAGATCATAGACATCAAGTAGAGAGCCATATTCATACTCAGCCATCTCATACACATGGTTATAAAGCTCCTTGGACAGAACCTAGTGGTGGTTATATTAATCCTGGTGGGGGAGCTTATCCTGTTAGTAATAGAACAACAGATGGTGCAGGTGGAGATAATACAGGGGGAGCAACTCCATATACAAATTATAGTGCCCCCCATAACCACACTGCCAATGTTTCTTGTGGAAATACAGGTGGAGGAGCTTCATTCAGTATTCTTCCACCTTATTTAAAGGTTAATATTTGGAAAAGATTAACATAAATTTAATAAAAAGGGGTGTAAAAAGTGAGTAAAAATAAATATATTTATTTAAGTATAGAAGAAGCAAAGAAAGGAATATCGTTAGTTTATGCAGTAACAGATGGGTTAATATCAGATATGGAAGAGCATTTTGAAGGGAGAGCTTGTTTATTTATAGGAGAAGATTTACCTCATTTTATAACGTATTTAGAAAATGAAAATACAATTAGAGAGGCTACTGAAGAGGAAAAATTAGCTAGGAATCAAAGAGAACTTGCTTCAAATGAGATAATTAATAAAAATGGAAAAATAGTTTCCTATGATGTCTACTCACAAAAAATTATAGATAATGAAATTGTTGAAAAAACAAGAGAGGATTACATAAGTGAGGGTTTCATAACTTTGGAATCTGAAAAGAATAAAGCTCGAAATGTTAGGGCAGAAAAATTAAAAGGTGTAGATTTATATGATAAAGCAGTTTTAAGAGGTGACTTGGAAGAGAGTGAAGAAATGAAGCAAGAAAGAGATGAATATAGAAAAAGTTGGTTAGAGCTACCGGATAAATATATAGATTTAAGTGTTCCAATTGAGGAGCTATACCCGAAACAACCAATTATAATAGAGTATTTCAATAGAAGACTGTGAAAAGTCATATCTTTGGAGGTAGGAAAAATAAAAAATATTCTTGAAAATTTACTTAATTTTATCCAGAATCTAATATTTTGGCTTAGTGCAGGATTTGTAAGTGCTATTGGTGGAATAGATGGAGATATAAGAGTTTTGTTCTATTTGACTGTAATAGATTGTATTACAGGATTTTTAAAGGCTATTAAAGAAAGAAATGTTTTATCTAAAAATATGTTTATTGGATTTATTATAAGGAAACCAGCTATATA
>NZ_CDRRQU010000081.1:0-3820 GCF_977044495.1 Cetobacterium sp.
GAGATACTGTTTATGTGAATATGTCCAGTTCTTTTCCTGGACTCAACCTATCTTTAATATCAGCTTTAGATACCCTGAATCTAAGGGGAGTTATAATAAACTCTATTGGCTCATCAATGTATAGAGCTAATAATGAGGGGTTCACATTTTTAGAAATGGCAGAGTATTTAAAATCTAAAAATATGATAAAAAATAATATAAAACTTTATACTTTAGGTGGAGATGCAGATGAAGGACTGAATTTTGATGAAGATACGAAAAAAAGTTTAATAGAGAGAGTGAAAAATATGGATATTCAAAGGTTGGATTTTAAGGATTTAAATGATAATATAAAAAAAAGAATAAACTATTATGAAGAGTATCCAAATCCAAAGTATTTTATAAATATTGGTGGAAATTTAGTTTCTTCTAAGTTAGAAAAATATTATAAGAATTTAGGAGTTCCTACTTTAACGATGTTAAATATTAAACAGATAGCTCTTGCAAATGGAATTTCTAATACAAAAGAGACAAGTATATTATATGATGAGTTTCAAAATTTAGTATTTTACTTTGGGATTCTATTAATTTTTATAGGGTATGTTTTGTTTAAAGTTTATTTTAATATGCTAAATTCACAATAAAAGAGACTATACATAAAATTGACAAAACATAAATGATACGGTATATAAAATAATTGAAGCTAAAGATATATTGATATTTGCTTCTGAAGGAGAGATACTATCTAAAAAAATAATAGAGGAAAGTGCTAAGAGATTGGGACAAGGGCTTTCAATATTGATAGATGTATTAAATCCAGAAGCAATAATAATAGGAAGTATCTACAGTAGGTGTGAAAATTTATTTAAACCCATTGTGGATTTAATTTTAGAAAAAGAGTGTGTAGAACAATCGTTAAATAGTTGTAAAATTTTACCAGCAAAATTAAGTGAAAATGTTGGAGATTTAGCAGCTATTATAGTTGCTACGGGAGAATATTAAAAAAATACAGTGTTTGAGGGATATATCCCATTAGCAATGTTTTTATATTGTCTTCAAAAACTATTTTTGTCATAATTTTTACTCTATATTTTTGAAAAAAGAAATCAGATTACTTATAAATTTTAAATGGAGGATTTTATGAGACTAGGAGCTATTGAAGCTGGGGGAACAAAATTTGTATGTGGAATTGCTGATAAAGAGGGGAATGTTTTAGAAAGAGTTAGTTTTCCAACTGAAACACCTGAAATCACTTTACAAAAAGTTTATAATTTTTTTAAAAATAAGGGAGTTGAAGCTATTGGAGTTGGTTCCTTTGGTCCAATTGATCCCAATCCAAGTTCTGAAATTTATGGGTATATAACAAAAACTCCTAAAAAATATTGGAGCGATTTCAATTTAATTGGGGAGTTACAAAAGAAATTAAATGTTTCTATGGTTTTTGACACAGATGTTAATAGTGCTACACTAGGTGAAGCTACTTGGGGAGCCAGCAAAAGGGCTAAAAAATTGTCTTTACCTTACAATTGGAACTGGGATTGGTGGTGGAGTACTAGTTTCTGGAAAACTGGTTCACGGAATGCTTCATCCTGAGATGGGACATATTTTTGTTAGAAGGCATCCGGATGATTCGTATGTAGGAAAATGTCCGTTCCATAAAGATTGTTTTGAAGGGTTAGCATCAGGACCAGCTATTGAAGAAAGATGGGGAGTAAAAGCCTATGAACTTTCTGTTAGTCATAAAGCTTGGGAATTTGAAGCATATTATATTGCCCAAGCTCTTGTAAATTATATTTTAACTATTTCGCCGGAAAGAATAGTTCTTGGCGGTGGAGTTATGAAACAATTTCAATTATTTCCTTTAATTAGAAAAAATGTAAAAGAGATGTTGAATAATTATGTTCAAACTAAAGAAATTTTAGAAAATATTGATAAATATATTGTTTCTTCAGCTCTTGGAGATAATGCTAGATTATTGGGCTGTATAGCTCTTGTATTAAAGTTGAAGTAAATCAAACAAAAAGTCGTAGATTAATCTATGACTTTTTGTTTTTAAAAAGTTAAAAATGTTGACTTTTTAAAATAATAGGTTATAATAAGTACATAAATCTTATTTTCAAAAAAATGAAAATTAGAAAAGAGGTCGATATGAACAGTAAAACTGGAAAATTACAAAAAGCTATAGGAGAGTTAGCAAAAGATATTTTAAATAGAAAATCAGAGGAGAATTTGGATACAATTACAAACTACTCTGAGTACTTAGAACTGTCTTTAGGAACAATACAAAAAGCTTTAAAAGAATTGACAGATATAAAAGTAATTGATTTGAAGAAAAAAGGTAAATATGGAACTGCTATCGAAAGCATAGATTACAAAAAACTTCTACAAGTTTTAAAAGTGGATTATCTTTTGTGTGTTATGCCGATAACATATTCACAAAGATATAAAAAAATAATGGATAATATTGCAAATAGCTTAAAAATACCTATTCCCCTATATTTTTCTCATATGAGAGGTGGATATGTTAGGTTAAAACTTATTGAAGAGGGAGTTTATCACTTTGGTGTTGTTTCAAAGCTAGCTGCCCAAAATGCCATTGATTCTGGATTTAATTTGGAAATTATAGAGGAGTTTGGAGCGAGAACCTATGTTACAAAACATGTTATTTTGAAAAGAAAAAATTGTAAGGTAGTTAATGTTGGGAAAGATCCTGAGTCAAATGATCATATTTTTTTAACAGATTTTAATTTTCAAAAAAATGAAAACACAAAATTTATCGATATTAAGTATTTAGAAGTTATTGAAAATCTTATAAATGAGAAGATAGATGCTGCTATTTGGAATTATGACGATGTTTTAGACAAGATGATACATCTAGAAAAACATGGAATAATGATAGAGGAATTGACTGAAAATGAAGGGAATCTTTTAGCTACAGAGTCAGTTATAGTAATAAGAAAAGATAATGATGTTATAAAAAATATATTTAAAAAATTTTTCGATAAAGGAAAATTTAAACTTATAGATTGAAATTAAAAAATTATAAAAACAGTTGAAAGATGGTAAAGATTAAATAGAATTTGGAGGGAAAATGAATTTACAAACTAGATTGGAGATATTGAATAGTTCAGGAGCTATAACTGATTGTACAAAAGAAGTTATGCTAAATGTAATTGAGATGTTTAATGAAAAACATAGTATTGAACTTACTGAAGAGAATGGGGCGATGATGGTAACTCATCTGTCAATGGCTATCATGAGAGTGAAAAATAGTGAACCAGTTAAAACTATAGATGAAGAGGTATTTAAAGAGACTTTAGAAAGCGAACATATTGAAAAAGCTAATTTAATCTACGGTGATTTATCAGAAGTATTGGATATAGTTTTACCAGAGGATGAAAAGAAATATATGCTTGTAAATATCTGTGTAATTTTAGAAAAATAATAAAATAAAAATAAGAGGGAGTGAATTTATGAAGAGAATAGCTATAGGTGGGCAGATTGATAAAGAGAGATTGGCTGAAATCGTAAGAAAAATTTGTGGAGAAAAAGCAGTTGTAACAGTAAAAACAGATATTGAAGCGGCTATGGATGTGAAGACAAATATGGCAGATTATTATTTAGGAGCTTGCAATACTGGTGGAGGTGGAGCCTTAGCTATGGCTATTGCACTTTTAGGAGCTAGTAACTGCGCTACAGTTTCTATGCCAGGGAATATAAAAAGTGATGATGAGATAAAAGCTGAAATTGCTAGTGGAAAAAAGGCTTTTGGATTTACAGCTCAGCATATAGATACAGTTGTACCAGTTATTTTAGCAGAGATTTTAAAATAGAGAAAATA
>NZ_CDRRQU010000082.1:0-3769 GCF_977044495.1 Cetobacterium sp.
CAGACAATTTTCATCTTCTATAATAACAGGTGATTTCCCACCTAATTCCAGTGTCACTGGTGTGAGTGTTTCAGCTGCTTTTAAATAGATTTCCTTTCCAACACTTGTACTTCCTGTAAAAAATATATAATCAAACTTTGATTTTAAAAGTTCCTTTGTTACCTCTTTATCTCCCAATATAACAGTTATATTTTCTATACCACTTTCATCAATTATCTTTTTTATAACATCACTTGAGACTTTGGAATTTTCTGATGGTTTTAAAACAACTTCATTTCCAGCAGCAATTGCACCTATTAAAGGAATAAACGTCAAGTTAAAAGGATAGTTCCAAGGTGAAATAATCAACACTTTTCCATAGGGTTCTGGTTGAATAACTGTACCACATCCAATAAAATTAAAAAAGCTTTTAATTTTTTCAGGTTCACTCCATTTTTCTAAATTTTTTAGAAAATAATCAAATTCGGATATAACGGGGTAGTATTCTAACAATCTACTCTCTTCGAAATTTTTTCCTAAATCTTTATACAAAGCACTAGTTATTAAATCTTTATTTTTTTCAAAAGATTTTTTTAACTTTTCTAATTTATCTATATTTTTCATATATACCCCCATTCAAAAAATCCATTTTTGTCTTTATACAACTTTTTTCAATCTTTTCCTTTAAAATATTTTTGTTGATGATATTTAGTTTTTCATCTATAATAGGGTTATTTTAAAGATAAAAAAGGAGGGTATTGTGAAATTTAAAGATTTTAAATATGAGAGACCTAATTATAATTTAGTAAAAAAGACTTTAATAGATTTGATACAAAAGTTAAAAGATTCAGATAACATTCAAGAACAAAAAAATTTAATTCATGAAATTAATACCGTTAGAAATAACGTATCATCCATGTCCAGTATTGCCAATATCAGGCATACTATAAACACTGAAGATAAATTTTATGACAATGAAAATGAATATTGGGATGAAATATCCCCTTTTTATCAAGAGTTAGATAGCCTTTTCTATGAAATCATGGTTAACCATAACAATAGGGTCAATTTAGTCTTAGAATACGGAGAACAACTATTTAGATTGATGGAAAATAGCTTAAAAATATTTTCTCCAGATATTATTGAAGATTTACAGGAAGAAAATAAACAAATTTCAAAATATGTAAAGCTCCTAGCTTCTGCTAAAATTATGTTCGACGGAAAAGAACGAAACTTATCTGGAATGACTCCTTTTATTCTTTCTAGCGATAGAACTATAAGAAAGGCTGCGCAAGAAGCAAAATCCACATTTTTTTTAAACAATGAAACTGAATTTGATGAAATATTTAATAATCTTGTTAGAGTAAGAGTTAAAATTGCTAAAAAATTAGGATTTAATAATTTCATTGAACTTGGCTACTTAAGAATGAACAGAGTGGACTATGATGCCAAAATGGTGGATTCTTTTAGAAAGCAAGTCATAGATAGTGTTGTCCCACTGGCTTCATCTTTATATGAAAAACAAAGAATAAGATTAAGATTAGATTCACTTAGATATTATGATGAAAAATTTGAATTTAATGATGGAAATCCTACTCCTAAAGGTGACGCAAATTGGATTATAGAACAAGGAAAATATATGTATCATGAGCTTTCACCTGAAACATCTGAATTTATTGATTTTATGATAGACAATGATCTAATGGATTTGACTACTAAAAAAGGTAAAGCTGGAGGGGGATATTGTACATTTATTCCAGATTATAAATCACCATTTATCTTTTCAAATTTCAATGGAACAAGTGGGGATATTGATGTTCTGACACATGAAGCTGGTCACGCTTTTCAAGCCTACAGATCAAGTTGGATTGAAGTACCAGAGTTGTTATGGGCAACATATGAAAGCTCTGAAATACATTCAATGAGTATGGAATTTTTTACTATGAATTGGATGGAAAACTTCTTTAAAGAAGATACAAATAAATATAAATTTCTACATTTAAGTAATGCTATTAAATTTATTCCTTATGGAGTTTTAGTTGATCACTTTCAACATAAAATTTATGAAAATCCAAATTTAACACCTACAGAGAGAAAATTTATCTGGAGAGATTTGGAAAAAATTTATAAACCACATTGTGATTACTCAGAAAATCCATTTTTAGAAAAAGGAACATGGTGGTTTCAACAAGCTCACATATTTGAACTTCCATTCTATTATATAGACTATAGTTTGGCTCAAATATGTGCATTACAATTTTGGCAAAAAATGAATAAAAATTATCAAGAAAGTTGGAAAGATTATTTGAATCTTTGTCATGAGGGAGGAACAAAATCTTTTTTAAATTTATTAAAAGTTGCTAAATTGATATCACCTTTTGAAAAAGGATGTGTGGAGAATATAATATTGGATGCTGAGAGCTATTTAAATAATTTTTAATTTTAATATATTATAGGTCTAAAAGGAGTATTTTATACTTCTTTTTTTATTTTCAAAAGGATTTTTTTGTTTGAAACAGAATATGCTATTGATACAACTAATTTTTTGTGGGAGGGTCCTTATGGGAAAAATACTTTTTTTACTTTTTATTTTCAATTTCTGTTTATTCGCTAAAACTCTTGATGTTGGAGTTATCCTAGAAAATCATTCTCAATGTTCGGAAAATGCTTTAGAAATCTTAAAGGATGAATTAAATAAAAATTTTGCAGGTACAAATTTTTCTCCGAAAATCACTGAAACATTTTATCTGACAAATCATAATATTCAAGATGGAATAAATAAATTAAATAAAAATCCCAAAATTGATGGAGTTTTTATATTGACTTGTGCACCATTAGAAAATATAAGCAATTTACAACAGAGTAAGTTTTACTCTATGCCTTTAGGATTTGGAGACAAGAGAAGTAATACTCCTAAAAATTTAAACTATATATATAGTAATCTTGATTTAAATAATTATTTAGCACCTTTTAAAGAGCTGAATAGTATCACAGAAATAGATGTTTTAATCTCCAATATGAATTCAAGCAATTTACAAAAACTTGCTCAAAATACAAATATTCCCGGAATTAAAATTAATGTTCTGAAATCTACTAAGGAAAATTTATTGAATGCAATCAAAAAAAAGTTCCCTCTTTTCTAATAGATTTTAATGAAGAATTAAAACCTTATGCTTATGCAGGCTTAAATTTGAACAAAGAATTTAGAAAAAGATTGAGAGCAGCCTCTTTAAATTATATGTTTTTTAAGACAAAGAAAGATATGAGCACAATAGTTGAAGTTAATCCACCGCTTAAAGATATATATTTAAACTCTGAAGTGGCAGCAAAGATTGATATCTACCCTAACCTTATTTTTCTTCAAGATTTATCTCAAATTAATGTTCCAGATATTCCAAATCCTAAACTTACGCTGAAAAATGCTGTAAATAGGGCTCTTAGCTCTAATCTTGATGTACTTCAAATTAGACAAAATATTTTAACTAATCACTACAATGTCAAAGTTACTAACTCTAAACGTTTACCACAGCTCTCAGCCAATATGGGTTACTTAGCTTTAGATGATAGATCTCCTGACTTTAAACAAGGATACCCTACAAATAGTGTAGCTTCATACCTACAACTTTCACAAGTTATATTTAATGACCAAATTAACGCCAGTGTATATATTGATAAATTGACACTGGACTCAAGTAGAAAAGCTTTTGAACAACAAAAATTAGCTACTATATATTATGTAGCTTCTACATATGTTAATATCCTTCAATTAAAAGCCCAATTAGTAATACAA
>NZ_CDRRQU010000083.1:0-3140 GCF_977044495.1 Cetobacterium sp.
ATGATAGAGAGATTTTGGATGAGGAACGAGGTGACACCTCTAAAGATATTAGAACTAGAGTGGTTAAAGCTAGGGAAATACAAAATCTTCGTTTTACTGGTAAACTCAATCGTGATATGTGCAACAGTGAAATTGAAAAATACTGTGTTTTGAATACTGAATGTGAACAAATTATTAGAACTGCTATTAGAAATCTGAATTTATCTATGAGGACATATCACAAAATCTTAAAAGTAGCTAGAACAATTGCAGATTTGGAAGAGTCTCTTAATATTGAAAAACAACACCTATTGGAAGCCATCAACTTTAGAAAAAATTAATATTTCAATCTAAAAGAAAAAAGGGAAAGTAGACTCAATAGGAGCTCTTTCCCTTTTTAAAGTTATTATCTATTTTTTTCAACTACTACTTTTGCTAAAACACCATTGATAAACTCATGCGACTTCTCATCACCGTATCTCTTTGCCAACTCTACAACTTCATTGACAACTATCTCAGCTGGTACATCTTCAAATAGAACTTCATATGTCGCTATCTTCAAAAGAGCCTTTTCTACATTTCCTATTCTCTCCAGACTCCAACCCGTAATATTATCCTTCAATGTATCTGTAATTTTATCGTCATTTAAAGCCATTCCGTTAGAGTATTTTTCAATAAACTCTCTCTCATTTGTATTTAAATTAGTCTCGTCTCTCAACAAATAACTGGCTAAAATTTCATCTATTTTTACCTCAGTTAGCTCCGATTCAAAAACTATTTTAAATAACTCTTCTCTTGCTACTCTTCTACTCATTATGATTTCCTTTCTAATCTTTTAATCTATTTAATATTTGTTTTTTTAGCCTCTCTTGAAAATCTTTATCTCCTAACTTAAAACCAACAAATGCTAAACATAGTATAAACACCGTCTTCAAAATTCCATACTCAACTAAAAGAACCCCTATTATCAATCCTGAGATAGCATATAGATATTTCTTAAAATTAAGAATAAAATTTTCAATAATTTTTTCTAACATCATATCTACTTCCCCCTACTCCATTGAGTCTCTTCTAGCTGATAATCTAGAGATTTTTACCTCTATATAGTCAACTTTTAAATCTAATTTCTGCTCTAAGTTAGCTTTTACTAAATTTTGTATATCTATAGTTTTTGCCGATAAGTTATTATTTGATATCATATCTAAGTTCAACTTAACAAAATATTTACTTCCTCTATTTCCACAATCTATTTTTAAACTTTTTATATCATTATCTTTTGATAAACTCTCTCTTATTAGATTCTTGACTGTATCTGTTGAAATATGAACTGAGCCATGTTCATTTTTTATGACATAATCTTTTTCTTTGGAAAAATTAGATAATAATTTTAATATTGATATACACGCATATATTAAGCATATATTAAAAACAATAACTTTAAATATAAGTGAGCTTGTATTTATTGTTATAAAATATTGTGGCATTGTTATATATCCTATTCCTGTTATAGATATAATAAATATTCCTATCCAAGCAAAGAAAAATATTAATTTTTTTATCAATAAACTCACCCCTGTAAAGAAAGATTAGAGGCGTAAGAAAACGCCTCTTTCATATTTTAATTATACAACCTCTATATCTTCATACTTATCTTCATATTCGTCCGTTAAAATTTTTACATCTTGTACAAACACATTTACCTCTACAACTTTTAATCCAGTCATTGTACTTACTGCAGTTAAAACATTTTTTTGGACATTTTGAGCCACTTCAGATATTTGGTATCCATATTCAACTATTATATAGATTTCTACACTGCACTCTTTCTCTCCAACTTCTACTTTAACACCATTTGTAAGTCTCTTCTTTCCTAGCATCTTACTAACTTCATCCGCTACTCCACCTGCTAATTTATAAACTCCAGAAACATCTTGTGCTGCCTTTGCTGATATAGTCTTGACAACATCATCTGCTATCTTTATATTTCCTAACTCGTTCATAAAACACCTCCGTAGATATTATTATATATATTATTACATTTATTTAAAATTTTTCCTAGCTATTATTTAGTTTTTTTCAAAATTTTCTTCAATAAATTTTGTTGTAACCTTTCCCGCTTTATATACCTTATTGTCCAGCACCTCTAAATGAAACGGAATTGTTGTATCAATTCCTTCTATAATAAACTCATTTAATGCTCTTTTCATCTTTTCGATAGCTTCCTCTCTGGTAATTCCATGAACAATAAGTTTTCCAATCATAGAATCATAATATGGGGATATCTCGTATCCTTGATATGAATGTGAATCCACTCTTACTCCGGGACCCCCAGGAACAATATAAGTTTCCAATTTCCCCGGAGATGGTAAAAATCCTGCTGTTGTATCCTCCGCATTTATTCTACACTCTATAGCGTGCCCAAATAATACAACATCCTCCTGAGATATATTTATTCTCTCTCCTTCAGCAACCTTAATTTGTAACTTAATTATATCTATTCCTGTCACCATCTCTGTCACTGTATGTTCAACTTGAACTCTTGTATTCATTTCCATGAAGTAAAAATTATCATCTTTATCAACTAAAAACTCCAAAGTTCCCGCAGAATCGTAATTAATCGATTTTGCTAATTTTACAGCAGCTTCACCCATTGCTTTTCTAACTTTTGAAGGTAATTTATATGACGGAGCTTCCTCTATTAACTTTTGATGTCTTCTTTGAATAGAACAATCTCTCTCTCCTAAGTGGATAACATTTCCATGTTTGTCACCCATAATTTGAATTTCAACGTGTCTTGGATTTTCGACAAATTTTTCTATATAGACATCTGGATTTCCAAATGCAGACTCCGCTTCTGTTTGGGCTGCAATGATTTTACTTTCTAACTCTTCCGGAGTTCTAGCTAATCTCATCCCTTTTCCACCACCGCCAGCAGTAGCTTTTATCATTACTGGATATCCTATTCTCTCTTCAACTTCTTTTCTAGCTTCCTCTATACTTCTTATTATTCCAGTTCCATTTGTCAACGGTACATCATTTTCTATAGCTGTTTTTCTAGCTGTCGCCTTATCACCCATACTTTCAATAGCTTCTGGACTTGGTCCAATAAACGTTATATTATGAGTTTGACATATCCTTGCAAATCTAGCATTTTCAGATAA
>NZ_CDRRQU010000084.1:0-3081 GCF_977044495.1 Cetobacterium sp.
AATGAGGGAGAATAAAATCTTTATTTAAGGAAATAAATTCTCAATAAAATAATCTCCCTAAGAGAATAGCATACTTTTAATAAAAATAAAAGAGATTTAAAGATAGCTTTTTCCCTTTTGCAATATACAATGAATTTAATTTTATGTGGGATAATTATATAGAATATAGTGAAAAATATTTCGTTGAAACATCTATAATTCAAAAAAATTATTCTCCAAAAATTAATGAGAAAATATACAAGTAGATATACCAATGAAAGGATTCAAAAAATCTATGAGTTCTTTATAGAAATAAGGCCTTAATAAGTTACCCTTAATGAACTAATTACCATTGGAGAAGAAAACTGCACATTAGCTTTTAAATTTTATATTGAAATATTACAAAATAAATATATAGTTGACTATAAAATTGAACTAAAAAAATGATAAAGAAGTAACTATTAATAATGAAATTATAAAATATAGTTCTCTTAACGAAGAGAATGGACAAAAAATCAGACTTTAAAAGAGATACCTTATAACTTGAACGGAATAAAGCCTAAAACTAAATTTACTAAAATTTTAAATAATGAAAAGATATTAATAGATCTGAAAGTTGAAAATGAATACATCTTTTTTATTTTCAAAGGATATAAAAGATATTTTTGAAAAATTTTATGCTACCAATACCGATTTAAGCTTAATATCAGAAACTTTAAAAAGATATGGAATGTTTGATTTATTCGTTGTAACTAATAAAGAGATTGGAATGATAAATCTAAATATATTTTTGTCACTAAGAATTAAGAGAGCAACTGGTTCTGGAAGTATTCCAATTTCCACTGAAAAAAATGAAGAAAATATATATAGTAGATGAAAAAGTCTATTAAAGATATGCAAAAAACTGTGGAAGAAATTAATATTGTTTTAAAAACAATTATTCTTGGTATATTTTTAAGCCTTTTTGAGTAAAATATGTAAAAGCACAAAAATTAGGACGTCTATTTGTACCTTTTGATGAAAAAGGACACCCACTTGATGAAAGAGTATCAAGACATGTTGGAAGTATTGTGGAACTTATTAAAGTTATGGGAGAAAATGAAGCTGAAAAAGAGATTATAATAGAGGATGTTCCAACAATTTCAGAGATAAGAGAAAATGGAGTGGGTAGCTACTTAAATAAAGTGATGAAGAAATAAGAGGTGAGTTATGGAAACTGTTGTTTTTACCTTGATAGGGATATTTTTTCTAAAGTTAATCTATGAAAAAATATCTTTGGAAAAAGCTAGAAAAAAAATAGATATAGTTATTCATGTAAATGGAATAAGGGGTAAATCAACAGTTTCTAGACTTATTGATGCTGGATTAAGAGATGGAGAAAAAAGAGTATTTACTAAAGTTACAGGGACGGAACCAAAGTATATTGGTATTGACAATCGAGAGAACGAGATTAAAAGAAGAGGGAAAGCAAATATCAGAGAGCAGATGAAAACTATAAAAAAAGCTGCAAAGTGTGGAACAAATATATTAATTTTAGAGTGTATGGCTGTAAAACCAGAGTTTCAAAAAATATCAGAGGAAAAATTATAAAAGCGGATATAGGTGTAATTACCAATGTTAGATATGATCATTTAGATGAAATGGGAAAAAGTTTAGAGGAAATAGCAATTTCTCTATGTAATATGATACCTAAAAGTGGGATTTTAATAACAGGAGAAAATAAAAAATTAGATATAATTAAAGAGAGAGCTAAGATAAAATCAACAAAGGTTTTATTGATGGATGAATTAAAAACTGAATATAAAGAGATAGATTTTATAGAAAATGTGGCGGTCGCCCTAAAAGTTTGTGAATGTTTAGGAGTGTCTAAAGAACTGGCATTAAGACGAATGAGAGAGTATAAAAAAGACTCAGGAGTTTTAAAAGAGTTAAAATTTTTAAACTCTCAAGGCAAAAGAATAAGTTTTATAAATTTTTTAGCAGCCAATGATCCAGATTCTAGCGAAAAGATTATAAAAACTTTTGAAAGAGATGAGTTATGGAGTAGAAAAAAATACCTTATGGTTAACAATAGAAGAGATAGATTAAGTCGATTGGAACAATTTGTGGATTTTGTAAAACAACATGAAAAAAACTTTGAAAAAATATTCATTTCAGGGGAGAGTACTAATATTTTTTATAAAAAACTTAGTAAGAATATAAATAAAATTGAAATTTTAAGAAATATAGAACAATTTGATATTTTAGATGAAGATTCGACAATTTTTGCAGTAGGAAATATATGTGGGAAAGGGAAAGAGCTACTAAAAGAGATTGAAAGTAGGGGTAGAGATGAATGAAACTATAGTTGTAATTGGGATATTATTGAGTATTTTATTTTATGAAGTGAGTGAGTTATCTCCTGGGGGTCTTATAGTTCCTGGGTATTTTGCACTTTTTTCAAGTGATTATAAAAGGATAGTTATGACTATATTGGTTGCACTTTTTGTATTGGTAGTAGTGAGAGTGTTGGAGAAATATCTTATAATATATGGAAGACGAAGATTTGCTATCTATATTATAATAACTTTTTTATTGAAAAGATTTATAGGAGAGTTAGATTTTGAAATTTTGATAGGTGGAGAGATAATTGGTCTTCTGATACCAGCTATTTTGGCTCAAGATTTAGATAGAAATGGAATAAAAAAGACTTTACCAGCATTATTGATATTAACTGGAGTTATAAAAAGTATTGTTGTAATAAGTGGGAGCTTTATATGAAAAAATATTCACTTTATATATTAGCGATTTTAATTGCAATTTGTTTAGTTTTGGGAGAGAGAAATTTAGGGAATAAACACCCAAATTTTAATGAGATGTTACAAGCTAAAAATACAATGATGAAATTGTCTAAAGAGATATATCTTGAAAAATTAAATAGAGGAATTAGTATTGATAAAAAGTTAGATATTTTAGAAAGTGGATTAATAGGCGAAGAATTTACAGGTATAACAACAACTTTAGGGGATTTGGATAGTAAAAGGTTATCCACTAATCCAGAGTTTGCAGCTTATTTTGTGAAAGAGTTGAAAAATAAAGGACTGAATAAAGGAGATACTGTTT
>NZ_CDRRQU010000085.1:0-2953 GCF_977044495.1 Cetobacterium sp.
TCCTCAATTTTTATAATTCTTTCAAATTCTGCCCTCAATTCAATCATAATAATTTTCTTTTCTTTTGACTTTTTATTTTCGATTCTTCCCAATAAAACTAAATTTCCAGAACTTATTCTAGGCATTGGATGGAATGGGTCAATTTCAATTATTTCCAATACGGGTTGAGTTAACCTATTAAAATAATCATCTGCACACTCTTTTTCTTTTTTACTCAAGCTAAAATAATCTTTTATATCGATATCTGTCTCTCTTCTCAAATCTTTTAAATACAAACCATACTCATTATAAGTATTTTCTACCATTTTTCTTATGTTATTATAAATTTTTTCTCTTTCTGTTTTAGCTCTTTTTTTAGGCACTCTAACCATAAAAAATTGATCTAAATTAGTTGTTGCTATTGCCAAGAACATTGCTCTTTCTAAAAGTGGATTTCTTCCAGCTCTAGATTCATAAACTACTTTACTATTAAATTCTAACCAACTTAAATCTCGATTATAAAGCTCTTTTTTCTTCTCTTTCATAACAAAAACCTCCTAAATTGTTTGTTGTAGAAAGTATAGAAAAAGATACTATCTTTTCCTTTATTTTTAATAAAAAAATTTTGTTCACTATTTCATATTAAATTAAAATTTTATGCAAAATTGTATTTCTTTAACTTTTAAAAATATTTTTTTAATAATTTTAAAAATAAAATTTTACTTTTCGTTTTGAATGTGATAAAATTATCAATATAATTTTGTGAATGGGAGAAAAAATTTATGAAAAGACTAAATAACAGTACAACTATAATTATTTCTATGTTTTTAGGCATAATTGCTGGAGTTCTTTTAAAAGATAAAGCAGTTATATTTGCACCACTAGGAGATATATTTTTGAAATTAATTTCAATGCTCATTATACCACTGGTATTTTTTAATATTATTCTTGGGGCCATCTCTTTAGGAAAAACAAAATCTGTTGGAAAAATTGGTTTTTTAACTTTAGGCTATTATCTGTTTACATCATCTATCGCTGTCGTCATTGGAATTGGAGCTGGATACATATTTAATCCTGGAGTGGGCGTTATTGTTCCCACATCCCTATTAGCAAAAGAAGGAGCTTATGCAGGTATAAATTCTGGATTAGATTTTTGGGGAACTATCATAAATATAATTCCTGATAATCCCTTCAAATCATTAATAGATGGTAATATCCTACAAATTATATTTTTTTCACTATTTTTTGGTTTATCTCTATCTAAAGTGCCTGATGAAAGACAAAAACCAATTATTAATCTTTTAGAGATAATTAATGAGTCCCTAATAAATATGATTGAAAAAATACTTCTACTTGCCCCAATTGGAGTTTTTGCATTAATGGCTAACTCCATTGCACTCTTTGGCATCAATATACTTTTATTAGTTACTAAATTATTTTTAGTATTCTCTTTGGCTCTTGGATTGATACATTTTATTATGTTACCTGGATTTGTTAGACTTTTTACTGGAATATCCCCACTTAAATTTATAAAGAAAACTGCTCCAGCACAAATTTTAGCATTTTCAACTGCTTCATCTATGGCCACTTTACCTCTTAATACTGAATGTTGCAAAAAACTGGGAGTTCAAAGTTCTACAACTTCATTTGTTTTACCTTTGGGAGCTACTGTTAATATGAATGGAAATGCTATGCTTTATGGACTTGTCACTATGTTCTTTGCTCAAATGTTTGGAGTAGAACTTGGAACAAATGAGTACGTCGCTATCGTTCTTACATCTGTCCTTGGAGCTATTGGAACTGCTGGTGTTCCAGGTCCATCTCTTCTTGTGGTTGCTGTCTTAGTTGCTGCTGGTGTTCCTGTTATAGCACTTCCTTTAGTATTTGGAATTGATAGAATAATGGACATGATGAGAACTTCTACTAACATTTTAGGAGACGCTTCTTGTGCTGTTATTATGGAAAGTATACTAAAAAAAGAAAAAGAGGTTTTATAAACCTCTTTTTTACTTTATGTATCCAAGTGCTTTCAATATTTTTTCTCCCAGATTTCTATTTTTACCCCTGTATGGATAACAGTGTATATGTATCGCAGGGTTGAAATTTAATTCTATTATGGCGTAATTTCCTTCTGAGTTTGAATTTTTTATATCCTTTATCATCATATCCACTCCACATATCTTTGCTCCTACAGCTTTTGAAGCCTTTATCGCAATTTTTTTATATGTCTCCAAGATATCATCTGTATAATCTAAACTATCCCCACCTGTACTTATATTTGAATTTTCTCTTAAATAGATAACTTCATCTTTTTTAGGAATGTACTCGATTGTTAAACCTTGTCCTTTTAAAAATAATTTTTCAGAGTCTCCTAATTTTATTTTTTCTAAGGGCGTTTTATACCCAACACCTCTCAGTGGATCTAAATTTTTTTCATCTGCAAGCTCTTTTATAGTCTTTCGCCCATCTCCTTTTACATTTGCAGGAACTCTGTGTAGAATACCTACCACCTCATCATCTATAACAAAAATTCTGTACTCTTTTCCTTTTACAAACTTTTCTATAATAATCGAACTGTCCTCTTTAAAAGCTATTTCTAAGGCTTTTTCATAATCTTCTTTTGAAAACTTATCTTTAAATATTGTAATCCCAAGACCAAAGTTTGTAGATTTAGGTTTTATAACTACTCCTGCCTTATATTTTATATAATCACTTTTCGCTTCATCAATATTAAAATAATCTTTTCCTTCTGGAACTACAATTCCATCTTTTTCTAAAATCTTTTTAGTTACTACTTTATTTTCCATAATTAACATTGTGACATAGGAATCCAAAGAAGTTTTAGTAGCTTGTTTCACATACTCTATCTTTCCATCTTTTTCCAAGGATGTGAACTACCACCGCCCTAATAGAGGGCGGGGCTTCGTGGGAAGTATCTGACTCATGTCGGATATATTAATCACGCTCTACGGGT
>NZ_CDRRQU010000086.1:0-2907 GCF_977044495.1 Cetobacterium sp.
TTTAACCTTAACATTAGATGTATTTAAATGCAGAGATTAGCAAATTACCTAGAACAGATAGTTTAGTTTAACCTTAACATTAGATGTTTTTGTTTTTTGTAAGGCCAAATTGGTTCTTTCCAATGTTAGTTGAATTCTTGTGTAATCAATGAGATAATACTAGATAAAATAACAAAAAAAGGAAAAAGATAAAACTATGATAAGCCAGCTAATACAATTACTAGATAAAAATTTAAAATATAAAGAAATGAATACAGTCGAAGATACAATATATATATTCAAACTACCTCTAATAGGCTTCAAGCGATTTGTCCATATTGTCAATCAACTTCTAAAAAGGTTCATTCCAAATATGTGCGTAGCTTTCAAAATTTACCTATTCAAAATAAAAAGGTAATTATTCGATTAAATAATCGTAAATATTTTTGTGAAAATATAAACTGTATAAAAACAACATTTTCTGAAAGTTTTGAATGTATTGAATTTAAATCTAAAAAAACAAATCGGTTAATAAAACATATAGAAAACACAGCAATGCATCTTAGTTCAATTAATGCTTCTAAAATTTTAAAAAGATTTGTAAAAATATCTAAAAGTACAGTTTGTAACATATAAAAAAAGAACCTTGTTGATATTGATTATCAAACTCCAGTTTCTATTTGTTTAGATGATTTTGCTTTTAAAAAAAGAGAAACTTATGGAAGTATTTTAGTTAATTTAGATAATAGTAAAGTAATCGATATTTTAGAGTCTAGAGATTGGGAATCTGTATCAAAATGGTTAATGAAATTTCCTAATTTAAAAATTATTAATAGAGATGGATCTCATATTTATTCAAAAGCAATTAGAGAAGCTCATCCAAAAGCAGTTCAAGTTGCTGATTACTTTCACTTTTTAAAAAATTTAACTGTTTATTTAAAAAGTTGCATAATAAGAAAGATTCCAAGAATAATTAAACTTAAAGTAGATGTAAAAAACAATGAAGAAGAAATCAAGCTTAATCAATCATCTTTAAAAATACAAGATAAATATAGTGAATGCGAACTTAGAATAAAAGTAAAAAAACTATTCAAAGAAGAAAATCACTTAGTGAAATTTGTAAATTATTGTCGTTACAATATAGAAGCGTTAAGAAATACATAGAAGGTCCTGCGCTTGCAAAAAATAAAAGTCTTACTCAAAAACAAGAACTTAAAGAATCTATTATACAAGAAGCAAAAAGGCTTTATAATGAAATAGGATTAAGATAAACTGAAATATCAAAATTACTTAATCTTGATGTCAAAACAGTTTCATCATATTTGAATGGTAAAACTGTGCCACAAGATACTCTGAAGAACGAACAAAATCAATTGAAAAATATAAAGAGTTTTTAATATTCTCATTAAATCACAAAATAGATTTTAATGAAATTTTTGAATTAATAAAGAAATTGGGGTACTCTCAATCAGCACGAACACTCCGTGTATATATCGCTAATCTAAAAAAAGTTAGAGTAGAAGAGCTTTTAGAAAATAATTGTGGTAAAGCTGATAAAGTAATCATTAATATTTATAGAAGTAAACTTGTTTCTCTTCTTTATAAACCGATTAAAGATATAAAGGATATATCAGAAAAAATACTAATAAAAATTTAGTTGTTAATCAAAATACAAATATAAAAGAAATATACATAGATTTTGAAGGGATACAAAATGCTATAAAATATCGAACAACTAATGGTTTAGCCGAAGGAAGTGTAAATAAGTTAAAAACAATAAAGAGAACAATGTATGGGAAAGCTTCATTTGAAACCTTAAGAAAAAAATTACTCTGGAGCTATGATTTAAAATAAGATCTTTCAACTAACATTGGAAAGAACCATAAAAAGACAGCAGAAATGCAATTTAAAAAAGCAACACTTAGTATAAAAAAAAGATACCATTGACAAATAACCAAAATAACACTTTAATAAGTTAGACGACGAAATCTAATTATTAAGGGGTGTATAAAGGATGTTGCCAATGATCAATAAATATAATATCAAAACTATGTATTCTATTCAAGGAAAATCTTTAAGAGAAATTGCTAGAGAGACTGGACATACTTTTAGAACTGTTAAAAAATATGCTTTAACTGAAGATTTTTCTGATAAAATTATCAGAAGACCAGGAGTAAGTTCACTTGATCCATTTAAAGAAACAATTAATCAATGGCTAATTAGCGATTTAGGTTCTCCTCGAAAACAACGCCATACTGCTAAAAAAGTTTTTGAAAGGTTATGCGAAGAGTTTTCAGATACTTTTAATATTAGCTATTGTGACTGATATAATAGATTGTAAAATTTTGTTAGAGAAGCCTGCAAATTTTCGTGAGAGGAGAATGCTTGATTTTTCAAAAAAAATATTGTAATAAAAGTAGTCATTAAATTATAAGGAGATGACTGCTTTGAAAGGACTGTATATGTTTGAAGAAATAAAAAAGTTAAAGGCATTACCTCTAAAATTAAAAGAATCTCAAGTTGCTAAACAATTGAATATTGATACTAGAACAGTTAAAAAATATTGGAATATGACTGAACAAGATTTTTTTAATCTTGTAAAAAAACTTAATGAAAGTAAATCAAAAGCAGTATTAGATCAATATAAAGATGAAATATTAGGATTCTTAATGACTTACAAAAGTTTTTCTGCTGCTCAGGTTTATGACCGTTTAAAAGAACAACATATTAATTTTAATTTATGCGAAAGCAGTGTTAGAAATTACGTTGCTAAATTAAGAGAACAACATAATCTTAATAAAAAAATTAAAGAACGAGAATACGTAGCTGTAGAAGAACTTCCTATGGGGAAGCAAGCGCAAGTAGACTTTGGAGAAATTATTCTTTACGATATTGAAAATAAACCCGTAAAAGTGTGGACTTTTGCAA
>NZ_CDRRQU010000087.1:0-2868 GCF_977044495.1 Cetobacterium sp.
CTATGCACCTAATATTGTTGTTAGTTCGGGGAATGGGTTGCATTTGTATTATATTTTGAAAGAACCAATAGCACTTTTTGATAATATAAAAGAATTGATGAAAAGATTTAAGTATGGGTTAATAGATTTGATTTGGAGTAGTTTTACTTCTAAACAAACTAGACAATATCAAGGGATATTTCAAGGGTTTAGAGTTCCCGAAACACAGACAAAATTTGGAGAAAAAGTTAGAGCATATGTTAATTATGACATTCCATTTTATAGTGTTAGAGAGTTAAATAGGCGTTTAGATGATGAAATTGCGTTGACAGGAGAAGAAATTTTACAAATAGAGAGGGTTATCTATAAACCAAAAAGAATCAGTTTAGCCAAAGCTAAAGAGTTATATCCCGAGTGGTATGAGCGTAGAATCATAAAAGGCGATAAAACTAGGAAAAAATGGGATATTAAGAGAGATTTATACGATTGGTGGAAAAGAAAAATTACATCAAATAAGGAAGTTCAAGAGGGACATAGATACTTTTGTTTGATGACATTATCAATGTATGCAACAAAGTGCAATATTCCATATGAGGAATTAAAAAAAGACGCTTATTCATTCTTGGAAGAAATGGAACAAAAGACAGTTAATCAAGATAATCATTTTACAGAGGAAGATATAGAGGACGCTCTAAGAGCTTATAAGGAGAGTTATATAACTTTTCCTCGTAAAGATATAGAGAGAATAACAGGACTTTCCATACCTGCTAATAAAAGAAATGGAAGAAAACAGGCAGACCATGTAAAAATGATGAATTTAATAAGAGATGAAATAAATAAAAATGTTAATTGGCGACAAGGGAATGGAAGAAAAGAAAAAAAAGATATAGTATTTGAATGGATATTTAATAATCCTTTAGGGAAAAAAATAGATTGTTATAGAGAAACAGGGTTATCAAGGGTAACCATTAATAAATGGTGGAATATAGCACAAGATATTAGAGGAATTTATGAGGAAATGAGTTTAGGAGAATTAAAAAATCTTATAGAAGATACAGCTAGGCAAGTAATAACTAATAAGAAAATTGAAGATTTATTTAAGTTTTATGATGAAATATCTGATATAACTACCAAAGAGGAGTTAATGGAGTTCTGCCAAAAGAATGTCTTACTTAACAAGAAAGGAGAAAAATTTCTATTTAGAGTTTTTAAAGACTTTTTAATAAAAAAAGATATTTATAAAGAAATAAAGTATGGAGTTTTAGAGGATTTATAAAAAAATGACCTCATAAAACGCTGTATATGAGATTTTTCAAGGGGTAGACGATACTTACTACCTCTTGAAAATTTCAAAAAGTTCGTGTTTTTTAGAGAAAGGCGTATTGATAATAAAAAATAAAAGTGTTAGAATAAAAATACAATTAAAAAACACATAAGTATGAAAAAGACAAGGCTCTTGGCAGTCCTTGTCTTTTTTAGCTCTTCTTAAATTTTACTCTAGTTATGATAATATTATTTTTACTATTATCTAAAAATATGATATAATAAATACAAGGGAAACCTTAGTTCTCATGAGAAAGGGGGTTTAACTTATGAAGAATTATTTCAAAATAGTATTCAAGTTTGGTCGCTTAGAATTTACTATTAGAATAACTCTTTAGAGTTACCCCAACCCTTGTGGGTTTTAAGTTTCCCTTTTATATTTTTATACTTATAGTATATCACAAAATTATTTCAAACTCAATCGAGTTATTTGTAGTGATATGTAGTTTTTATTGTTCCTCATATTTTTCAAGAAATTCATAGAAAGCAAAATTTAATAATTGTATTTTAGAGTAATTTTTATAACTCAAACATAACTTATTAAATCTTTCTAAAAGTTCTTTAGATACTCTAATTGAAGTGGGATAACTTTCTAAATCTAACACCTCACTAGGAATAACAATATTTTTTTCTACCATTTTTTTCACAGCTATTATTTCATCAATATTATTCAAAAGATAAATAAATTTGTTAGCAATTTCTTTATCTTCTAATTTTTCTTTAATAACTACAAAAGTGTTTTCTTGTGTTTCTAATTTTTTTGTATTTTCTTGTAATTCACTTGTAGTTTTTCCTTTTACCACGTCGTTTTTTTCTTCTGTAATATTGATATATTCTGCACTTTCATCATCTTTATAATATCCTAATAATTTTAATTCTTCATCAGTAAAGTAAGTAAAACAAGAATCTAAGAAACTGTCTAATGCTGACTTTCTATAAAATATAGTATTCTCTTTTTTTTGCCTAGTAACAATTTGATTTAATGCTCCTGCTCCATACTTTTTTAGATTTTCTTTGATTAATGCTATTTTTTCCTCTTTAGTCATAACTGCACCTCTATTCCAACTTTGTGGGTTATATATTTTAAACTACAAATGTAGTTATAAGCATTTTAAGAATTATATATTCTTATATAAATCTACTTCGATAGTTCCTGTAAGAACTGCTTTTTTTAAATAAAGATTTCCTTTTAAAGCACTTCCATATAATACTGTAAAAAAAGTTTTTATCTCATCATAATAACCATGTTCATAGGCTGATATTATTGGAGTATCATATTCATCAATTAGTAAAATAACTTCTTCATTATAATGAATATATAATAAATTACAAAGAGTAATTAAACCCCTTTGTAGTTCTTCAAAATTAATATTTTGAGTAGCATACTTTATATATGTTGGTTTATCTAGTTCATTTAATGTGTTTAATAAAAAACTATATTTCTTATATAATTCTCCCATTAAAATAATAATTGAATTTATACAAGATTTTAATGTGTTAGCCTTAATATCTTTAAAAGAAATAAAAATTACAGGATATTTCCCCTGTTCCTTAAAAACAGGGGAA
>NZ_CDRRQU010000088.1:0-2749 GCF_977044495.1 Cetobacterium sp.
TTATCAGTTTCTATGAATTGTCCACCATAACTATCTTTAACAACAATTTTTTCCTCATGGTTGTTGGCGACAGCTATAATTTCTTTTCCTATAATGGAAGATATTCCTGAACCGGGTAATCCAAATGTTAGCTTATGCGTAGCATTTTTATTTTCTAAGTAAAAAGGTTTATTGTTATTCATAAAACTCTCCTTAATTTTATCCTTTATGCATTTGTCTGTGTTTTCTTTGCTGTCTCCATACATTATTTATATATCTCCTTTTTCATAAAATTTTATATCTTTATAACTATTAATGTCTAATTCATAATACCTCTTATGTTCTCTTGTAGTAATGTTACTAAACATTGTTGTTTTCATTCCATATGCTATATTCTTTAATTTTATTGTTTTTATTGCATAATCTTTAGACTCATATGAAATATTCAATGTTGCTCTTTTTCTTCTAATTTTTATCTCTTTAATAACTGCCTTTGGCTCATGGTCTAATGTTCCAAGAGCTTCTTTAAGATAAAATAATTCTGTTGAATATTTTATCTTATGCCTTAAATAAAAACATACCAGTGTATATGATATAAGCATAGCTGCTATAATCATTAATGCTCCTGCTAATTTAATACTATCTTCAAAATGTAAGCTATCTAGTAATGTTATTTCAATAAGCAGTAATGTCATTGCAATAACTCCTATTACTGCTGCCCATATAGCGTATGCATCATATATTTTTTTTACAAATGCTTCTTTTCTTCTTTCAGCATCACTTAAAATTTCTGCTACCTCTACTTCTATTTCCACTGCTTGTACTTCCTTTCTAAACTACATATAAATATTTAATTCCAGTTTATCTAAATCAAGTGTAGTCTCTATTGTATCTCCGCTATGTATTGTTGGCTTAATTAATCCATTTCTTGTCATAATCTTCTCGCCTGTCTTGGTTTCTACAATATAATAAACAAGAGTTGATCTAGCTCCTGTATCTTCCCTAGTTGTAACTGAAGCTATGTTTCCTGTCATTGCTGCTTCAACTAATCTTAAATCATTGATTATATAATCATGTTTATATTCTCGACTTTCACATATTGACTGAATCGCAAAAAATATAATTAATAAAAGCATAGGAGTATATACCCATTTTTTTGTATCACTATCTACATTTGCCCCATACATTCCAATTCCGGTCAATACAATAAATACTAATATAAACACAGAAAATACTATAATAGCTGTAGCTGTATGTTTTTTATTGACATGATTAAGCTGTTCTTTAATAACTTCTTTATTTTCTTCATAATTACTGATTCCAATTAAATTCATATAATTATCTCCTAAGTAAATCCTGAACCTCACATGACTAAAGTCACATGGTTCTCGGTCAATAACTCTATTGAGTTAAGTATCACCGAGCTATCTCCGTAGTTCCTACGGTTCTTATATATTACTTAAACATTTATAATTCTTAATCCTTCATTCAAAATATTAATAGCAGCATTAATGTCTCTATCTAATTTTGAATTACATTTAGGACAAATCCAAGACCGAATATCTTCTGATTTCTTACCATCTTTATAACCACAACAATGACAAATTTGTGAAGAAGGATAATATCTGTCTATTACAGATAATTTCTTCCCGTACCACTGAGACTTATATTCCAACATTCTACGAAATTCAGACCAAGATACATCTCCAACTCGTTTATTGCGAATGGTAGAATCAGTTTCTTTCATAGATTTGACATTCAAATCTTCAATAGCAATTACATCATACATTCTTATAATTTCTGTTGTGAGTTTCTGTAAGAAGTCATTTCTTTGATTAGAAATATGTTTCTGTAAATTTGCAACCTTGATTCTCGCCTTATTCCAACGATTACTACCAATTGTTTTTCTTGATAATTCACGCTGTAATTTAGTAAGTTTCTTTTCTGATTTTTCAAAAAAATGAAGGTTATCAATTTTTGTTCCATCAGATAATATTGCAAAATCCACTAACCCTAAATCTATTCCAATATTCTGATTAGTTTTTGGCAACTGCTTAAATTCTACATCTGTACAACACAGAGAACAGTAGTAGTGTCCATTTGGTTCTTGTGATATTGTGGCATTTAATATTCTTCCTTGTGGAACTTGTTTGTCTCTTATTTTAACTAATCCTAACTTTGGAAGTTTTATATGCTTATTTAAAAACATTATATTCCCGCCAGCAGTTGTTTTTGTGTAACTTGTTCTATAAGACTGATATCTATTCTTTTTTGACTTAAATTTAGGATAACCAGTATGTTCTTTAAAGAATTTCTGATAAGCTATATCTAAATCTTTTAAACACTTCTGTAAAGAATCTTTATCTGGTTCTTTAAGCCATTCATATTCTTTCTTCAATTGCGTTAAATCTTTGGAACACATGTAGTATGTAAATGTGGTCTTATCATTCTCATACATTTCTATTCGCTTATTAAGATAATAGTTATACACAAATCTGCAACATCCAAATGTTTTAGCAATAAGTTCTTTCTGCTTTTTATTTGGGTATATTCTATATTTATAAGCCTTTTCTGCCATAATATCACCTCCTTCTTGAACATAATGTTTATTATTCTAAATATAGTATAACATTTCAGCATATTTTGATTTTTTGTAAATGTTCACTTACTCATGACTAAAGTCACGAGTGTGCGTTTGCAATATCATCAACATTCTTTACCCATATAACAGCTCCTTTAGGATGCTTGTAATACATTTCCTTATCCAAAG
>NZ_CDRRQU010000089.1:0-2649 GCF_977044495.1 Cetobacterium sp.
CTCGGCAGAAAGGAAGGCGAGGATATGGATCTCATCACTTATGTAACAGACAGAAAGGGTCATGATATGCGTTACGCCATCGACTCTAGAAAGTTGCAGAAGGAATTGGGTTGGGAGCCATCTCTCCAGTTTGAGGAGGGAATCGAGGAGACCGTGAAGTGGTATCTTGATAATGAGGAGTGGCTTGAGAATGTTACTTCTGGGGATTATCAGAAGTATTATGAGAAAATGTATTTTGATAAATAAATATTATCGTGATTCAAATTTTTAAAGGTTTGAATCACGATAAAAATCTTATTGTAAAATATGAAGATAGGACTTGTTACTTATTATCGCAATTACAACTATGGATCAGTTCTTCAATGTTATGCACTACAATCTATTTTAGAAGAATGTGGATGTAAAGTTGATGTTTTGAACCAAAAAGAAGTAGGCTTATATTGGAAGATAAGAAGCCTGTTTATAAAAATAAAATTTCTTATATCTTGTATTTTATATCCAGAGAGATGGGTAAAGTATAAAAAATTTGCTAAAGAATCTAATAGATCATGTGATGGATTATCACCTAAAGTAAAACAATATTTTGACTCTTTTTTGCAAAACAATATTCATAGTAAAGATGTTTCTTTCGTTGAAATGCGTAAAGATAAAAGTTATGATATGTTTATTTGTGGAAGTGATCAGGTATGGAGCTTAACTTCTCCAATGCTTAATCCTTTCATGTTTCTGCGGTTCGCTCCTAAGCAAAAGCGTGCTTCATATGCAGCAAGTACAGGTACAAATAATATACCTCTATGGTATAAGAAGAAGCTTAAACGATACATTAATGGCTTTAAGAATGTTAGTATTAGAGAAATTTTACTAGTGCCAATATTAGAAGAAGTAGGATGTAAGAACGTTCAACAGCATATAGATCCATCGCTTCTAAAAACATCAGAATTTTGGATTAGGCATTCCATAAAGTGTAATAGTATTAAAGAAGATAATTATATACTATTGTTCTTTCTTAATAAGCCGAGTTCTGTTGCTATAGAACATATTAAGAAAGTATCTATAGAGAAAAAACTACCGATATACTCTTTTCCTTATAAATTTGATGAGTTTAATCAGATTTCAAAAAATATTAAGGATATAGATGTGAGTCCTGCTGAATTTGTATATGTTTTAAATAATTCAGCAGTCATATGTACCGACTCTTTCCATGGAGTTGCTTTCTCAATTAACTTAAAAAAAGAATTTTATGTATATAATAGAGAATATTCTGCTGGTGAGAGTCAAAGTTCACGGATAGATAGTATTTTGACTAGTTATAGTCTTGAGTCAAGAATGATTAGTAATTCCAGTCAAAAAACTGATCTTATAGGAAATTATGATTCAAAATTGGAACATGATAGAGCCTGTTCCTTAGAGTATATAAAAAAAATAATAGCATGATAACTCCTGATAGTAATTGTACAACTTGTAAAGCGTGTATACAGATATGCCCTAAGAAATGCATAGGCATAGATGAATTTAATAAAATATCTATCAATAGTACAAGTTGTATAAATTGTGGTGCTTGTGAAAGAGTATGTCAAATAACTCGACCATTGACATATTTCACACCATCCATGATTTATGCTGCTTATAATAAGAATCAGCAAGAGTTGATTAGAAGTTCGTCTGGGGGCATTGGAGGTCTTTTGATTAGAATTTGTTTGTATAGTAATTTTAAGGTATTTTCAGCTTCTTATAATGATGATACACTTCCTGTTATTCAAGAAGTAATACCATCAAATATAGAAAAGGCTTTGAAATCAAAATACTGTTATGCAGATATTAATGATTCCTATATAAAATGTCGCAATTATTTAAAGAAAGGCGAAAAAGTGTTGTTTATCGCACTGCCTTGTCAAATAGGAGGTTTAAGACTGTTTTTAAATAAGAATTATGAAAACCTGTTTTGTGTAGACTTATTCTGTCATGGAGCTCCTTCCGCTGCAGAGTTGCAAATGCATTTGAATTATAAGAATTCAAAAAAAAAGAAAGTTGTAGATGTACAATTTCGTGATAAGAGCGTCTCAAAATGGGGTGATTATTGTTTTGGATATCGTTATTCTGATGGGTCTATTTCTGTTGGTCCTGCATTATGTGATTATTATTTCTCTAATTTTATAAAAGGTACTTTTTTCAGAGAATGTTGCTATAAATGTAAGTATGCTAAATTTGAACGGATAGGTGATGTTTCTATTGGTGATTATTGGCATATTACTCCTAAGCACCTTGATGCCTCAACAAATGGGATTTCTGCAGTTTTAATAAATAATGAAAAAGGAAAAGTACTATGGCAATTGATAAGTAAATATTGTGAATATGAAGAAGGTACTAAAAAGAGTGTAGAATATGCGACTCATGCTGTTTTGCATCCGATGAAACGTCCTGATACATATATGTCTCATATAAAAAAAACTCAAGAAGAATACAATCAAATGGCAAAAAAATATGAACGGACGATAAAACAGATGTTTCGTTTACTGCGATTTAAATTTAGCAAATGATATTTATTTAATATAACTAAAGTTTCGCAAGTGAAAATTCACAAGCGTGATTTAACGTAATTTTGGAATAAAAAAGGCTCTGAAGTTTGTATAACTCACAGAAAATGAGTAT
>NZ_CDRRQU010000090.1:0-2500 GCF_977044495.1 Cetobacterium sp.
AATAGAGCTTCCGATTGCTTATTTATAGCAAAGATTAAATACAAATGCAACAAAGTAAGATGAGAGCTCGTATTCGTAGTTAATAGGATATGATAAACTTTATCCTCATACGTTGTGTAAAACTGCAATAAACTTATTAAGTAATCTTTCTGATATAAATTTTGCTGCTGAATATGCACATCACAATGATACTAAAGTAATTAAAGATTATTATATAAAAGCTCGTACTGGAGCAGAAAATAGAAGTAAAATACTTCAAATTAGACAGAGAAAAAGGATTATAAAATAAAAAATGCCCCTGAGGGCGAGGTTTGAGGCTACTTTCTGTTTAACCATAATATAAATATCAGAGCTATTCCAATAAAGAATATTCCTCCATTGATATTGATGGTTTCAATAGTAACGTACATCTCAATACCTCCAAGTTTAATTATGCTCTACCTTGTTCAAGGGCAGAAAAAAAGCTTTCACGAAAGTGAAAGCTTAAATTCTGAACATGAGCCGAAGCTCGCATAATTAAACTTGTTAACCCTACAGGGGGTTAGTAGTAATAGTATACTTGAAACTTTTCAAAAAGTCAAATTTTTGAAAAAAACATTATAATAATTTACCTAATATAAAAAATAAAATTCCAAAGGAGAATTTATGATTATCTACATTTACGATATAAAAAACTTACAGGTAGTCGCAAGACCAATTGTGAATTCATATGGAGAATTTAAAGCTGAACCAATAGGGTATACTTCAGGAAAAAGATTTTGAAAATCTTTACGAGTTCCTCTTTTATCGTTAAGAGCAGTTTTACCTATTTTAGAATATTTTCTTGCCCAGTCTCTAAATTGCTTAATATACTATATGAAAGCTTGAAAAAACTTTTTTTGTCATCTACAAATTCTAATTATTTTGAGATTATTTTTAAAAATCATCTTAATCAACTTTTGCGTAATCTTTCATACCATACTTTACACTACCTCTTTTTTTACTTAAACTCTAATTTGATTATACTCTTTAATATGTGCTTTTACAATAATAGTTACTTTATTAACTAGGATAATAATTTTAAGACTAAATAGCTTGTCAAAATAAATATTTTACCTATACACATCAATTAAAAAATTAATTTGAACTCAAATTTCTGCAATAGAGTTTTGAGTTTTTTTCTACAAATTTAAATTCTATTTATTTTTCCACGCCAGACTAAAGGGAAAGGTTAAATTAATTTTTGCCTTTGTTTTCCTCTGCTGTTGTATTATTAAATGTATTTTTATTTTATAATGTAATATATCTATAAAAAAAAAAATAAAAATAATAGAAATAGATACAAAATCACATAAAATTTACTATATCATTTATAGTCTAGTCTACTTAATACACAACCATACAATACAAAAGAGAGTCCACATAGACTCTCTTGCTCCAATAAATAACTGAATAGTTTATAAAATTTTTTATTTTGTTATTTCTTCAAGTTTTTTTAGTAATGGTTCAAAATACTTAAATTTATCTTTATCTAAAAAAGGAACTATTTTTGTTGCAAATTCCATCTTTTTTCCAGAAAAATATTTATATTTTCCACCAACAGATTTTTTATCCTGAAAATATTTATCTGAATTTTGATCTAGTCCATAAAATAATAATTCTATTGAAAGCTTAGAATCCCCTTCAAATGTTTTATCATTATCGCTTAAAACTAAACTTTCAATATTTTCACTTTCTGGTACAGGAAGTAATAGTGAATAGATATTTTTTTCTGGATTTTTTATAGTTAAACATTTTCGATAATTTGTTTCAAAATCATTAAAGCTTTTATTGTTTTTTAATTTATTCCAAGAATTATATGCTTCATCAAAATCAAAAATACTAATTAATTTATTCTCTTTATTTTCTAAAACTAATGTATTATCCATTAATATTCTTTGAATAATTTCATGCCCTCCAATTGGAATTAATTTAAAAGGCATTTCTTTGTTCATAACTTTTTTCCAGGCTTCTTCTATTATAAGACAATCTGTTTTCCCTTCTACTAAGACTATACTTTTATTCTCAATTTCAAATCTATATTTAAGAGATGTTACTATATCATCTTTAGATAAATTTATTAAATTTGAACTTAATTCTTGAATAATTAAATTGTGATCTGAATTTTTCACTTCTAATTTATTATTATTTTGATAACATAAAAGGATTTCATCCTTCAAATATATTATTGTTGATAGATTATGGGTACTTTTTATTATATGGTTATTCGAGTTTTTGAATTGAAGTTGCTGAATGAATTTTACTTGCCACTCTGGATGTAAAAAAGCATCAGGTTCATCAAATAAAAATAAACAATCTTTATTATTAAATATTTCAATAATTGTACTTATTAGTAAACTTTGATTTTCTCCTTCGCTCAAATTATTAAAATCAATTAACTTATTGGTGTTTTTTTTTATTTTTAATTCTAAACAATCAAAAAGTTCTATAATTCTCATATCATCAAATATAAAAAATAACT
>NZ_CDRRQU010000091.1:0-2494 GCF_977044495.1 Cetobacterium sp.
TTTATTTTATCATCTTTGTTCGAGAAGACCCCTACTTCGCTCAAGTAAGGGATGAATCGAATCTCAAAAGATTGTTATAATTTTTCTGGAAATTATAACAGGATTTTGATAGAATAAACTATGCCATAAAGGCATGGTTTCTACGAACTTTAACAACTGAATATATGGAGTTGAGACAAGTAATTCTGTTGTCTCGTAAAATATTCACAGTATGCGACCCACTTTGAAAAGAGCGAAAGCCAAGCATTGACGTTCAAGGTGATATACAATATCTGTTGACCGCAAAACTTGATTTTTGTAGGTGACATCAGACATACGTTTTAAAAACTATGAAATTTGTAATATATTCAGGGTAGGAACTACCCGCAGAGCGTGATTAATATATCTGACATGAGTCAGATACTTTCCACGAAGCCCCGCCCTCTATTAGGGCAGTGGTAGTTCACTACACATACCAAACTATAAACTCATTTTCATTCTCTTTAACCCTTATTTTCGTTGAAGCTAAAAGTCCATTCAAAAGTCTTTCAACTTCGTCAGGATTATCCTCTAATCTAGCAGCAACAGCATCACCTTCTGGTGTTCTAGTAGACTTGAAGAAATCTACTAAAAATTCTTCTGCATCAGTGAAAGCATCCATATTTTTAGCGTACCTTAAAATTTCATCTCTCTTAACTTGAGGGTTTTCTTCAAATATATCCTCTATGAACTTTTCTAAACATTCGATTTTGTAACTTAAAACTGAACTTTCTAATGTTTCATAAAACTTATCAGATTTTTCTTTACTCCAATGCATGTAAAAAGTTTCCCTAACTTTATCCATATTTATTCTCTCTCCTCTAAAGCAATTTTCCAAATTTCTCTAATTTTTTGTGTTTTAAAATGTCTAAATATAGTTGTCTTCCCTGGAAGTTTTTCCTCTTTGGTTTTTTCCATAATTTTTACTATTGTTAAAGGAGCACCTTTTTGTAGGTACTCTTTATACAGTAACTCTTTAATCTCTTTTAAAGTATAAGTTTTTCCTTCTGTAGCGGTTTTCTCCATACCTTTTTCCAACTCATCCCAAACACTAGAAATTTTAGTAGTTTTAAAAAACTTTAAGCTGTTACTTTATATCTTTCATTAATAAAATACTTAGCATCTCTTCCACTACCACATCCTAAATCAAGAATCTCACCATTTTTTTCAGAAAGACTATCTTCAAAAATACTATAAGTTACACTCATATCAGCGCCAACTGTGTTGTTAAAAAAATCCTCTGCATTATCATTATAAAATTTTACGGACATTCTCCCTCCAATTATTTTTGTTATTTAAAGGCGTTTTTTTTTATTTTTAATCCCGCCTTATCATATAGGTTAATAATATCACGAATAAAAATAAAATCCAAGCTATAAAGCTTGGATTCAGACTGTAGACAAATGGCTATCAGATATTTATTATTCGATAGCCATTTTTTTATTTTTATGAATTTATAGTTACTTTAAAAAAAAATTAGTATTGAAGAAGCCTTTTCTAAACTTCCACATTGCTAATTTTTTTAAATTCATACATGCAAATTTGAGAGTGAGCTCCATTTTTACTTTCGCTAACCCTCTGTATTGTGTATATCTCATTCCATGTAGTTCTTTCGCGTTAGCGAAAACTCTTTCAATGGTTTGACTCCTAAGAGAATAGATCTCTTTAATTCCTACCGTGTGCCTTATATCTTCTACTTTTTCCAAGTACTCTTCCCATACGTGTCTAGCAACTATTTTAGTCTTCTTTTTCCATCAACAAATATGTTTTCTTCATCAAGGAAATTACATTTAGCAACTTCAACAAAAATTTGTTTAAAAATTTCGTCAAAAATATCAGTTCCTTAGCTTTGTCAATTTTTCTAATAATGTGATTTTCAGGAATAATTTTAACCAAATTAATAGTTTTAAATCGCCTCCTTATTTAAAAATATTATATCAAAAAATTCGAAAAAAAAAAAAGCTGTAGACAGTTGCTCGTCTACAGCCTGAAATGGCGTGAATTATTCACGCCATTTTGATTAAAACTATTGGAAGTTAACAACCCATTTTTCAATTCTTTCATCTGTTAAATTACTTTGATTTGTTTCATCAATAACCAAGCCAACAAAATTTCCATTTTCAATAGCCGTAGATTCATCAAACGAATATCCATCTGTAGATGTTGAGCCAACAACAGTTGCATTAGCTTCAGTTGCGGCAGTATAGAGCTCTCTCATTCCATTAACAAAACTAGAAGAGAAGGACTCTTGGTCTCCAACACCTACAATTCCCACCTTTTTTCCACTCAAATTTAAACTTTTTAGCTTTTCTAAAGGTCCAATCCAATCATCTTGTATATCTCCTATTCCCCAAGTAGAAGTTGCTAATATAGCAATATCAAATTCTAAAATCTTATCGATATCACCTGCATGAAAAACCTTTGCATTCAATAATGTACCTAGTTTTTCTGCAATTTGTTCAGTAACTCCAGTAGT
>NZ_CDRRQU010000092.1:0-2493 GCF_977044495.1 Cetobacterium sp.
TGAGCCAACATTGATAGTGGGACTGTTGGCTAAAATGACACCTGTAACTTTCTCAAGCTCTTTAAGTCGATCATATTTTTTATCATATTCATAATTAGAAATTAAAGAAGTATCTTCCATATAATACGCATGAGCATATACGTTTAATTCTTCCACTAATTCACGCATTTCTTTTAAAAGCACTCTTCTTCCTCCATCTTATACAAAATAATATAATCTTTATCATGGACAAATTTTTGCCCTTCCTCCATTGGAACTTCTTCATATAGATTTGGCTCCAATCTTATGTATGAGTCTCCGGTCTCTAGTCTTACTATATTTCCCTCCTCATATATATTTTCGATTACAAAGTTCATCCACCCCATTTCTGTGCCATTTATATGGCAAATTAATCCAATTTTTTCTTCAGTTCCAAAACATTCATAAAGTCTCTCTAACACTGCAATCCCTCCAATGTTCGAACGTTTGTTCGGATATTATGTTTAAATATTACCACACATAGCAAATTAAGTCAATCTATGTGTGGCATTATCCATTATAAATAATTATAAAACTTACTCTTAAGTATTCTTTTAGAATATGAATTTATACCATAATTTGAACTAACCATTTTAACATACTGTTCTTCAAAAATTTCTTCCTTTGAAACTCCATATTTTTTCATTATTCTTCTAAACTGATCTACAATTCCAGCTGTATAAAGTCGAGGTATAGTAAGATATGGCATATTCATTTCTCTTCTAAGTGCTATAAGTCTATTAGTTAATCTCAAGTTTAAGTTTTCCATTATATTGCTACGTACATTGTTCCTAGAGTTAACTATATTTCCTTCCATCTTCAATGCCAGAGCAGCTCCCGTAAAAGATATATACTCTTCTTCTTGAGAGCTAGCTATAGCTAATTCTATCAGTTCTTTTGATAAAACTCTTTTTTCCCCATTCTCAAAAGTAAGAATATTTCCATTCAGCTTATTTATTTTAGCTTGAAAAAGTTCACCTGCTTCTTCTGTTCTCACTCCCTCAAACAAAGCCAGAATCAAAAATTTATCAGAATTATTTTTAAATTTAGAAATATCTGTTAAAATTTGACTTCTATCAGGACACACTGAGCTCTCTTTGTTAAGGTACTTCTGTAAGTTTTCAACGTTCATGTTTATTTCATCATAATGATTTATATTATCTATGGAAATATTACAAGAACAGCACCAGTCGGTGTACTTCCGTAAAACACTTATATTTTTTCTTATCGCATTTACTGAAGAAGCTGAAAATGCAGACAATAGTTTATCTATTTCAGAAAAAGTAAAATCACATAAATCCTTATTAAGCAATTTTTCATAGTCTTCAGTTTTCCTAAAAAGCGCTGTAATACTTTGCGTGGTTTGTCCAAGATCTTCTACTATATAACGCATATATTCTTGCTTCCGTTCTTCGTTATACATATCACACCTCCTCAAATAAAGCTTTTATCTTATTTAATTTTGCCTCTGTAATGTTAGCGATAAGTGGTATGTCTTTTTCTAAAGCATTTTCTATTTTTTCTGCACACTCATATACATCTTTAGAAATTGATGCTCCGTATATTATTACTGGCATAGTCATATCATCAAGTATAACATCCGGATTATTCTCTTGCAGTATTTTTAAAATACTTATAATAGAAACAGCAGTCCTAATACACTGGCTTCTATTCATTTCCTTAGTATTAAGAATAAACTCCAATAATGCAAATAAAGATGCTCTATCTATTTCTCCTCTATGTGCTCTTTCAATCTTGCCTCTTACAGGACTGTCCAATGTATTGTTTAATTTATCAATAATTATATTCGTAGGGGACGATTTGTCCATAGAAGCTAAATAGTTCTTAGAAATTTTATTTCTTTTATCTTCCTGCTCAATATACTGACATGCTTTATTTTCTGAGAAATTCATGATATTCAGAATAAAATTAAACTGAAAGTCAGGGTTTTTTATTTTCGTGTTCATTGCAGCTCTAAACCGGTGAAAACCATCAATGATATCAAATTTCCCAGAATTAAGTACTAATTCAGAGTCAATTATATCAAAGTCTACATTTGGATCATCAACATTAAGATTCAAGGTCAAGGCATTAGGTACAAATTCTCCTTTGCTCATTAAGTCCTCAATGGCTTTTACAGATGTAGCAACTATGTCAATAGTATATGATATATCTTGTCCTCTACGTCTTTGCTTAAGCTGACGCTGAGTTCTTGGATTATATATTATAAGCTGCCGATCATAAAGTTCCTTTAATAAATCAATACTGATTTTTGTTACCCACTGATCTTCAGCTATTTCTATTACTGGACTTATTTTTATTGGATAAATCTCAGTTTTTCGATAATCTGCCTTCAATTTTGAAAATCTTACAATTTCTTTATCAGAGAAATATGTTTTTATTTCCATGTTTGCTCTAAAAACATTGTTAAATGCATCAATAAGCCAGTACATTTCATTATCTGGAATCTCATCT
>NZ_CDRRQU010000093.1:0-2467 GCF_977044495.1 Cetobacterium sp.
GAAACTTTACTCTTATGCTAATTCCAGTAATTAGAATCTTCTATCTTTGTTTCAATATATTTAATCAGTTTATTTATAACAAGTTCCTCATTTCTTACACTATTTTTACATCTTTCTAATGCATAAGACACTTCATATGTAGTTATCTTTTTCAATAATTCTAATCTATTTTCTTCTCTTTTCTTTTTTACTAATATTCTTATTGCTATTTTAATTAATTCTTCTTCCTTTGCTTTATATAAATATAACTTTATACTTTTTAATATTTTACTTGCTTCTAAATCTATTTTACCTACTTTATATTCTTTTAGTACTTTTTGTGCATCTTCTAAATCTTTATCTGTAATTTTTTCTACTAGTTCTTCTTTTATTTCTGGTACTATTATTGGCTCTTTTTTTACTTCTACTGGCTTTATTTCTTCTTTCTTTTTTTCTACTTTTACCGATTCATAAGTTTTGTTAATTACTTGTGGCTTAGGAATTTCACAATAATTGATATACACTATATTAGGCTTTTCTACATCATCCCAAACATCTTTTATTAGTCCTACTCTATTTAATTCTTTATGAATTTTAGTAACTGTATTTATAGATACATTTAAAGTATTCATTAAATATTTTCTTGGATTTTCTATATATACTTTTCCATCTTTATCTTTCTTCACATTTCTATTTTGTTGTATCAAATCTCTATAAACACAATATGCTACTTTTGAATTTAGTCCTATATCTTTATATTTATTATCTTCGAACAAAAATTTATATAGTTTAAAAAATCTATTCATACCTTATATTTTAAAATGGATAACAATCTTAAATTATTGTTATCCCTTTTATGGCTTTTTGCTATTTCTAACTCTCCCACACTTTTTATTTATTTTTGAAATAGCTTTGTAAACCATTTTAATTCCTCCAAACTTAAGAATTTATAGAAGCTTCTTCTTGTTTTTGTAAGTAATTATCTAGTGCTTCTTTTCTAAATAATACTTTTCCTCCAACTCGTGAGCATGGTATTTTCTTTCTCTTTACTAGCTGTGTAACTAACCAGTATGATACTCCTAAATACTCTGCTGTCTCTTTCATTGTTAGAGTTGTTCTCGTTACTTTCTCAAGTTCCATATACTCACCTACCTTTCTAGTAATTGTTTGGATTACAATTACTAATTATAATTTTAATTGTATATAAGGAGTAGTTTATGAAAGAATTAGAAATTGCTTTTGATTTAAAAGGTTTTCAAGAATATTTTATAAAATATAAAAAGGAAGAATATAAAGGTGAACTTGCTAAAGGTAAAACTAAACCATATTATATCTTTGAAAAGAAAAAGCCTAGTCCTGAAAATTTAGGTACATTCCTTTTAGCTTTCTTAAACACAGATTTTAAGAAAAAGGAAACTTGTAAAGACTTTATATTTGAATACTTATATGTTAATTTATTGACTTTAATAAATAATAGAATTCATTTAGAAAGTGAAATACATGGTGATGATATATTACCTACAGATATAACTAAAGTTTCTTATGATATTATTCTATCTGATGAAGAAATAGATTATTATTTTAATGAAATGTATACAAAATTTAAAGATACTTTAATATACTATCAAAAACTATATACAGCTGTTGCTAACTTTAAATATTTTGATTTTCTTGCTAAAGAAATAACTTCTCAAAGTAAAGAGAATAAATTAAAGAAATCTATGATAAAAGAATCTAGCAAAACAGAAACCTATCACACTTCACTTTCAAATATTGCTACAACTACTTTATTTTTAAATATCAATTTTAATTTAAGAACATTTTTTACAGATAAAAATAGAAACTTTATTATAGAAAATATTCCATATAGCTTTTCTTCTAAATACTTTTACGATATTTTATTTATAAGTTTTAGAGAATTTGCTTATATAAAAAAAGATATAATTATACAACAATGTGAGAATTGTAAAAAGTATTTTATACCTACAACTGCTCACGATACCAAATATTGTGATTCTGTATTTAGTGGTAAAAAAACTTGTAAAGAAATTGGTGTTCAAAAAGCTTATGCTGAGAAGTTAGAAAATGATAGACTTTTAAAAAAATGGAGAACTCGATATCAAACACTTGCTGGACTTGTTTCAAAAACTAAACCTGGTTCTAAATCCAAAGCTGCAGAAATGTATGAATACTATAAAAAAGAAGGAGCTATAATGAAAGATAAATATGAAAAAGGTGAAATTACTGGAAAGAAATTCGAGGAATGGATTGATAGTACATGGTTAAGAAAAAGCCACTAACTAAAGTGGCTTTTTTTATATTTTAAACAATTTTTCTTTTTGGCTAAGTTCCAATATTGTATATTTTTTTATTTCTTCTTCACCTATTTCCTTAATTCTTTCTTTTAATATTGGTATAATAAATTGTCCATTTATTTTCTCACATATTTTGAATATTGTCTTTAGCTGATTAATATGTGTTGTTTCTA
>NZ_CDRRQU010000094.1:0-2455 GCF_977044495.1 Cetobacterium sp.
CACACAATTTTAGGATTGTCTTTTATATCAAATTTTTCTTTTATTATGCTTCCCAATTTTATTGCATTTTTTATTATAGTTAATTCTCTTTCATTAAAAGTATCGGAATTCGCCGCAATCATTTGAATTGTTAATTTACATGGTAAATCTATATTTTTAGTACAGATCTCATAAAAATATTCAGGTGTAATGTTGGATAAATCTTTTTTATTGAAGAAAGAAAAAGCTACCCCGAGCTCTCTTAAATGTGTATAAATATCAGCCATGCTATCAAACCCCTTACTCTTAACATTCTAACACAAACCAGACTTTTTTAAGTATTTTATGTATAATCAAGATATGAGCAATAAAGTTATTGATTCAAGAAAAGGAAAAAATAAAAAAGTTTTATCGCTCTTTAGTGGGTGCGGAGGAATGGACTTGGGTTTTGAAGGTAGGTTCAAAGTGCCTTCTGCATGCATTAATAAAGATATTCATCCAGATTGGGTAAAAAACGAATCGAATAATTTTATAGAACTACAGCCAACTGATTTTGATTTAGTTTTTGCTAATGATATTATGGATATCGCAAAAACTGCTTGGAATTCATATTTTAAAAAATATGGATATCCAGATAATATATTTCATTTAGAAAGCATTGTTGATCTTGTAAAGGCATATAAAAAGGGCGAGTATAATTTTCCGGAAAATGTTGATATCGTAACGGGAGGATTTCCTTGCCAAGATTTTAGTCTGGCAGGGAAAAGAAGAGGTTTTAACTCTGAGAAAAGTCATAATGGCAAAAAAGAAGATTTTGATGTTCCAACAACGGAAACCAGAGGTATGCTTTACCTTTGGATGAAAGAAGTTATAGAAATTACAAAACCTAAAGTTTTTATTGCCGAAAATGTAAAGGGCTTGGTATCCTTTGGAGATGTAAAAGAAATAATTGAAAACGATTTTAGAAATATTGATGAGGGGTACTTAGTTGTTCCGGCACGAGTTCTTTTTGCAGGAGACTATGGGGTGCCACAAAAAAGAGAACGTGTCATTTTTATAGGGCTTAATAAAAAATATTTAAAAAAGGATGCCTTAAAAGCTCTTACACAAGAAAATATTTCAGAAGAATATGATCCATATCCAATAAAAACACACTATGATAATTCTAAAACAACAGCTCAATTAAGCTTGTTAAATAATAATGACAAATTAAAACCTTACGTTACAACTTCTGAAGTGGTTAAAGATTTAAAAGAACCGGCAGAAGAGATTAAAGATTTGGCTCAAATGTGCTATTCCAAAGCGAAATATTGTCCAAATTCGCAGGGACAGACAGAAATTAACTTAAATGGTTTGGCTCCTACTATTAGAGCTGAACATCATGGAAATATTGAATATAGAAGGCTATCAAAAGATAATGGTGGCACACATTTTTCTGAATTAAAGCAGGGTTTAGAAGAAAGACGACTGACAGTAAGAGAATGTGCTCGTTTTCAAACGTTCCCAGATGATTATCCATTTGTTCAAGCCACAGAAAAAGCAGGACGATACAAGTTAAGTGCAAGTAGTGCATACAAATTAATTGGTAATGCTGTTCCTCCATTATTAGCCTACAACATTGCCAAAAGACTTGAAGAATTGTGGGATAAATTATTTATTTAGGTTTATTATGCATGTTATAGATTTAAGTATAAAAAATTTTAGAGGCTTAAAAACTTTTCATCATATGTTTGGTGAAAAACAGTTAATATGCTTGGTTGGTCAAGGTGACAGCGGAAAAACAACTATATTAGAAGCAATATCTTTAGCTTTATCTTCAACTTGGAATATCCCCTTTTGTGATAATGATTTTTATATGAAAAATGTTGAGGATCCAATTCAAATAGAGGTTTCTGTAAAAATGCCAGAAACCTTTGTATTAGAATCAAAGTTTGGTTTATATATGAGGTTTTGGGACTCAAAAAATAATACGATATTAGATACTCCAATTGAAGGTGGACATAAAATACTAACCATAAAATTGGAAGTTAAAGAAAATCTTGAACCTAAGTGGTATGTTTATAACAATTGCCAAGAAGAAAACTATAAAGAGATAAGTAGCTTAGATCGAGCAAAATTTAATTGTTTCATGATTTCAGATTATACTGATAAACACTTCGCTTGGAGTCAAGGTTCTCCATTAAATTCACTTGTTTCAGTAAAAGAATTAAATTCAACCAAAAGCAATTCTGTACAACCATTAAGAAATGCTCTTAATACAATAAATACAGCTAATTTTGAAACATTTAATAAAATATTTTCTGAAAATGTAGAAACACATCTTGTAGATATAGATGGAATAAAGACATTGATGGACTCTAGGGAAATATATTATAATCAAAATAAATTATCACTTCATGACAAAAATGAAATTCCTTTTAGAGTAAAAGGTAAAGGGACTCGTAGATTGTTATCGGCCGTATTACAATTTGCAAAT
>NZ_CDRRQU010000095.1:0-2451 GCF_977044495.1 Cetobacterium sp.
CAAAATATACATATACAACACACTTTAAAGATCATATTATTGTTAAAGATGATGAAAGTGAGTATGGTTATGTTGTTTGTGGGGTACCCGCTGGAACTGGAAATATCAACTTAGAAGAGTGTTTCAAAATTATGGTTGAAAATTCACCTTTAGAGAGAATCAATATGGAGATGTGTTTCCCATACTGTACAAACTTTAAAAGAGAACCGGGAGCTGGTGGTGTAGATAGAGTTGGAGAGGGAACGTTCAAAGTTGAAGAAGCTCCTTACGATAGAAGCATTATCAAACCTCTTCAGTACTATTATCCACATAAGGCTGTAGACGAAAAAACTTTAGAAAAGATGATGCAGGATCAATTGGAAGGAGCACAAAAAGGGTATCTATACTTAAAAAGTTTAAGAGATAAATACTGTAGATAACTAAAACTATAACTCAATTTATTTTATTTTATTTACAAGGAGGAAAGAATATGAAAAAAATTATAAATACTACCAAAGCTCCGGGAGCTATTGGACCTTATTCTCAAGCAGTTGAAGTAAATGGAACTTTATATGTTTCTGGGCAAGTACCATTTGTTCCTGAAACAATGACTATTATATCTGATGATGTTAAAGAGCAAACAAGACAATCTCTAGAAAATGTAAAAGCTATTTTAGAAGAGGCTGGATACACATTGAAAGATGTTGTTAAAGCTGGTGTTTTTATTAAAGATATGAATGATTTTGCTGCTATTAATGAAGTTTATGCTGAATACTTAGGAGAAGTTAAACCTGCTAGAGCGTGTGTTGAAGTAGCTAGACTTCCAAGAGATGCTAAAGTCGAAATCGAAGTTATTGCAGTTAAATAATAACAAAAAGTTGCAGAGAAACAATCTGCAACTTTTTTATTGTTCAATTTATTTTAAAACTTTCTATATCTTTTAAAAATTGTATGTCACACTAAATCCACCTTGTGGCTGTAATTTCCAATCCTTTTCTGTATTTCCCCATACTTGATTCGAATACTTGACTTGTGCAAACACAGAGAATGATAAATCGCTACTATAATTATAAGTCACCTCTAATTGAGGTAAAGCAAATATTACATAGGTATTTTTATTATTTCCACTATCTACTGCAGGACCTAACCACTCATATACTTGATTTGATACTATAAACGGATACCAATTTGCACTTCTATTGGATACTATGTACGGATCAAACCCTCCAGTGAAATTGAATGCTAACGACGTTTGCTCATCAAATTTATATATCTCTTTGGAGTATCCTAACCAAGCCAAAATCATAAAATAATTTGCTGAATCATAACTTCTTCCTGATACTTCATTTTCTATTTCAAAACTTCCATTGTACCACTCTCTATATGCATATGCATTAAATGTAAACGTAAAGTCTGCTAGTAATTGCCAATTTGTTAACAAACTCAAAATACCTGTATTGACATGACCTGCCGCTCCTTTTGTACTCCAACCATAGATATACATTGGCGATACTGCAAATTGTGTCGCTGTAATATACTCCCCTCTTGGGATATACCCAGAAATGTCAAATGCTGTTTGAGCAAAAATATATGTTTGATTTGTCCCATTGAATTCAGCTTCATTCTCTACCATTAAAGATGAAGTCCACTTAATTTTTGAATTTTCTATAACACCATGATTATAGCTCACTGTGGCCTTTGGTCCACTAAATTTATTGTTTTGCTGATTTTCTCCACCATTATAATCATACATATTCCAAACTCTGTCCCACTGTAAACTTAAATTCCAATCCTTTGCAAAATTGTAACTTAAGACAGGAGAAGGGTGTGAGGATTCTGTTTTATATTTTCCAGCATTCCCATAAAAAGTTTGAGTAAACTCAAAACTACCATTGGGTACAAACTCCTCTGCATAAGAAATTCCAACAATCAATAAAGAACCTATAAGTGTTTTTAAAAATAATTTTTTCATAATCGACCTCCGCCTCTAAAACAAACCTAGAGATTTTCTATAAATCTATCTTTTCTATTTTTTTAATAGTCTTTTTTCAGTATGAGAGTAACCCGCTACGTGATCCTCCGTTTTTTGAACCTCTTTCTTCACTGCAGTCGTATGTTGGTCTAAATGTTCAATCGATTCTTTCATATCTTTAAGAAGTAATGAAATTTGTTCCATACTTTGATCCGCTCTTACAACAACTCTCATTATTGTTATATTTTCAAAATTCTTAGGAAGTGGATATGCTGGTAACTGCCATCCATAGTATCTCAATCTATCAGCCAAATCATACTCTGTCCATAATCTATTTGGGTCCGCCTTTAATGACCAACATATAATTGGAATATTCTCTCCACTATTTAATATTTTAAATATTCCCAACTTTTCTAATCCTTTTGTCAAAAATAGCCCTACATCTCTTGATCTTTCATGTACTGCCTTATACCCTTCTCTACCCCATCTCACAAAATTGT
>NZ_CDRRQU010000096.1:0-2176 GCF_977044495.1 Cetobacterium sp.
CATCAGCGTTTTTAATTCCCATCATAAATTAAATCGCCTCCTTATTTAAAAATATTATATCAAAAAATTCGAAAAAAAAAGCTGTAGACAGTTGCTCGTTTATAGCCTGATAATTGGAGATACCTCCAATTATTCTACTGTTTTAAATTTTAAATTCCCTGTCGGGAGACTCCTGCGAATGTAAAATATTTAATTTAATATTTTAGTCATGTTCTTTAATATATTTTTTCTTTTGCCATTTGCTTTTACTATAAATTTTTCAAAAAATTGATAGTTTTCAAAAGCTGTCAAAAGGAAAAAATATATATTAAAAAGAACATTGAAAACGAAATATTAGAGAAATTAAACATAAAACAATCGTGGGGTTACGCCCCCACGACAGAGATTTAGGGAGTGGTTAAAATGAAGAGAATTATAATATAGGATAAATATAATGACATTAATACTTGGGAAGCAACAAAATTATCTGGGGTTTTTTAAGCAATTTATAGATGGAAAATAATTTGGAAGTGGAATTAGGACAACTAAAAAATGGATTGAAAGTATTTTAGAAACAAAAATAAAGTTTGAAAAGGGGGAGAGAATGAAAAATATTTTAGTGTATATATACAAGATTATAAAATGGTTATTACTATTTATGTTATTTACAATTTTTATTATATTAACATTTTATCTAATAGATAAGATGGTTAGAGCAATTAGAGGGTTAATAAACGTTGGATTTTTGGGAACATTTTTATTACCAGGGAAAACTCCAACAGATGTTTATCTAGCTATGGGAGTTTTAGTAATAGGTAGTACATTAGCACTAATGTTAAGTCAAGGAATATGCCATTTTCTAAATAAGAAAATGGTATAAGTATAGGAGTAATATATTGATATTATTTGAATATCAAGGTATAATAAAAATAAAGGTTAAGGGGTGATGTAGTATGTGTACTCAATTATTTGATCCAAAAGTTGATTATGTTTTTAAAAATATTTTTGGCTCTGAAAAGCATCCGAGAATATTAATATCTTTTTTAAATGCTTGTATCAAGCCTAAAGAACCAATTATAGAGGTTAAGTTAAAGAATACAGAAATAACTAAGGAGTATATCGAAGATAGCTTTTCAAGGTTAGATATACTGGCTAAAACAAGTACAGGTGAATTAATTAATATTGAAATGCAAAGAGCAGATGAACGTAATATGGTAAAAAGAAGTTTATATTACTGGAGTAAAGCATATATTAGTGAATATACAGGAAAAGGTGCTTACGCAGATTTACCGAGAACAATATGTATCAATGTATTAGATTTTATTTTACTAGAAGAAGAGAAATTCCATAATAAATACTTAATTCAAAATGTAAGTAATAATAATTTATTGACAGACACATTAGAGCTTCATTTTATAGAAATACCAAAGATGAAAGATATAGATGAATCAGATTTATTAAGTGTTTGGGTAGGATTTTTAGAAGACCCGAACAATGAAAAAGTAATATCTTTAGAGAGAAAAGTTGAAGAACTACAAGAAGCTAAAGAGGAACTTGCGAGAATAAGTAGAGACCCAAAAGAAGCAGAGAACTATCGTATGCGTGAAAATGCAAGAAATGATAGATTAAATGCCCTATTATCAGCAGAAGAAAAAGGATTAAAAAGAGGATTAACAGAGGGAGAAAGAAAAGCGAAGTTAGAAATTGCAAAATCTTTAAAAGGAATATTGTCAGATGAAATAATATCAGAAAAAACAGGATTAGTTTTAGAAGAAATAAAAAGTCTTTAGACAACTGGAGGTGCTAACATATGGAGTATAACAATCTAGTTTTAGAAAAAGCATTAAGAGTTGTTAAATCAGCATTAGAAGAAGATGTTAAAAAATATTATAGACTAATCTTTTTGATAATGATAAAGAAGATTAAGAACAGGGAAAAAAACTAGAACTAATTATATAAAGAAAAAGATAGAAATTCAAAGAGAAATTTTATCTAAAGAGGATATGTTAGCATTAAAGAGAGTATAAATAATTTTGTGTAAATAATAATTGCAGACCTTCTAGATTAATAATGTAATATCATTAAAATCTAGGAGGTTTTTTTATGGCAAGAAAAAGAATTGTTTCTGAATCTAGAAAAAAAGTTATTCAAGATTTTCTCGCAGAATATCAACCTAAAACTGCTAAAGAATTGCAAG
>NZ_CDRRQU010000097.1:0-2069 GCF_977044495.1 Cetobacterium sp.
CATGAGCAAGTTCTGGTGTTACTTCTCCTTCTTTAAAAGATTGCTCACCATGAAATGCAAGTATTCTATCTGTCTTCCCATTAATTATTTTTACAAATTCCATTTCTTTTGCTGCATTCTCCACCTTGCAATTAATTCCTGTTACATAAAATTGTTTTTCCGTTTTATCTGCATTCGTTGCATACATCAAAACATCTCTAATATTTTCAAATTTATCCATTCCAAATTCGTAACATTCATTTTTAGTTTTATCTTTATTTTTTATATAATTTATTGCATTATCTATTCTTGATTCTATCTTCCAAATTTTTGTAGTTGCCATCGTATCACCTCCATTATTTTTTTATAAAAAGGGGATTGGGGAATTTTCCACATATTGAATTTCGAGCTGAAGAAATTCATTGCTTGCTAATTCAAAAAATGCCCTATTTTTGTACCTCTTTATGTTCTTATTACCACATAATAATAAAGCAAAAAGTACCTGAATCATTTACTTAATCCAGGCACTTTTTATACATATTTAAATTACATATCGAGTATAAAATCTTCTTTTAAACTTGATTCTTCTTTCTCTTTCACGTTCACTTATAACTCTGCATGGTAATGTTTTATATCCTAATAATTTCATTGCAGTAAATCTATTAAAACAGTTATCTAGTATATAATCATCTCCTATTTTAGTAACTATAACTGGAATTATCCTATCTCTTTTTTGCAATGATACTTGAAAATTTTTCATCCTTTCATCATCTAATAATCTAACATCTTTACTAATTATTTTTATTTTTTCTACTGGTATTTCAACCACTTTTTTATAATCTTTCATATTTTTTATCTTCCTTTCTCTTTACATTTTTTTCATTTTATATTAAAATATATTTACAATTAATTGGGTTAGTATTTTTAGTTTAGCGACTTTTACTAACTCTTTTTTCATTTATAAGTGTTACTCCATAACACATTTGATATAGTTTATTAATTACTGCATCAGCAAGTTCTTCATCTTGTCCTTCTTTAAATCTTTGAAGTAAACCATCTTTATTAAATCTAGTTGTAATTATTATTGGTGATCTATTCTCATTGCGATTTTCAATTATTGTATAAAGCTTTTCTAATGCCCATTTACTTATTCGTTCTGTTCCAAGATCATCAATTATTATCATGTCAATATTAGAATATAATTCTATTAATTCATTCTCGGATATGGTATTATCTGCAAATGTTTCTTTTATTTTATCTAACAAAGTTGTAAGCCTTCCAATAAGAACTATCTGACCTTTTTCAATAAGTTTATTAGCAATTGCTGCAGCTAAATGTGTTTTTCCAACTCCTGACGTGCCTGTTATTATCAGTCCATTGGTTTGCTTTTTTGCAATACATTTTTCTGTATAATCTTCAATAATCTTTATTGCTATATCCTTTACTAATTCCTTATTAAAGTTTTCAAAGTTCATATTCTGATAATTCTTCTTCATATAACTATCTTTATATAATTGATTTATTATCTTTCTATAATACTCTCTTTTCATCTTCAAATAGTCTTCCTTATCTTTTTTAGCCCAGTATTGTTTTGATTTTTCACAATCGCATCTTTCATATTCGATACAATCAGGTGAAACATTTTCATAAAGATAATCAAATCCAATTGGTTTTAATTCTTTATTGCAGAATCCACACTTTTTCCATTTTCTGTTCATAACATTAGTTAAAACTGTATTCTCTGAAACCATTTTTGTCCTCCTTTCTTCTATTATCTTCTTTACTTTCTTCTTTTGTTATCTCTTCTATTTTTTTCTCTTCTTCTGCGTTACCTAACGTTACTGTAACGTTACTTTTTTCACTTTCAATCTTTAACTTTTCACGATGTTTTCTTTGTCGCTCTCGACCTTGTTCTCTAATTTTTTCACATTTATCAATACTTTGATAAACATTCCAATTCTTAATTAGAAATGTTTCCCCTTCTTTTATAAGCATTTCTAATTCTACAAATTTATTCAAAATTTTTTCTATTTTTTTATAAGATTTTCCCATAATCTTTGAAAAATTTTGAATTGTCATTGGATTATTTT
>NZ_CDRRQU010000098.1:0-2856 GCF_977044495.1 Cetobacterium sp.
TATCATCTAAATACTTTTCTGCTAGGATAAACTCTTTTAGTGCGGCACTTCTCCAAGTAACGCCAAGGTCAGGAAGTCCTTTACAAGCTCCTGCTAGATAAATTTTTAGTTCTTTCATCCTACTCCTCCATCATATATTTAAGGAATAAAGCTACATCATCCGGATTCTCACAACGAAGTTCTAAGGTATCTAATAACATGTCGCCTGACTGCACTAAAGCAGTCAAAACAAATCTGCATAGCTGACTATTAAGCACAATATTGTCACCTTCTGGAGAAATGATATCTACTCTACCCTTACACTGATCTACTACTTTAAAAAATGCATCAAAATCCTTAATTCGATTGATTTTCATTTGTGTCCTCCTTATCTTCTATATATAACTGGTACTCATTTTCAGGACAGCAAGCTGCTTTATACAACGTTGCCATAGAGAAAGCTTCACCCGGTTTAAATCTATCTATTTCTTTATATCTATAACAAGTTTCTTTCTTATCACATTCCACCGGATTTCCAGTACAAAAAGTAATATCATGACTAAAACCCATAACCCATCTCCTTCAACTTTTTAAACCACTTTTGTAATTTTTCTTCCGTATATAAAAAATCATTATCTTGTAACCACTTAACAAAATATTCTTCACTATGAAAGCAATTAGTACATCCATAAGAATAACTTGTATGTTCAAATGGAAGGCTGGTGTATATACATTCATATATGTTTTCTCTGCGAAATTCTAACCCACACTTTTTACACTCTCTCCAGAATATGGGTTTTATTTTCTTTACTCGTATAGATTTCAAATACTTTTGTATTTCAACTTTCCTTGAATCCCTTTTCATAAGATGTCTCCCATCGGTTCATTGATAAATTCATCTATTGATCTATAGTCTTTAAGCATAACAATTGCTCTGCTTAAAATACCCTCTATTTCACAATATCGAGCGCTATCAGCAATATCTGATAATTTATCAATCACCTGTGTAACTGTCATATTCCTATATGATGGTTCTCTATATTCTTCCATGCTTATACCTCCTAAAAATCAAATTTCTTGTTACATAACTCATCTAAATCATCCATAAGATAAGTCTGTCTATGGATAATCTGTTCTTTAGTAATTGCATATTGCAGAGCCTTAGTCTGAGCACATAATATAAATTTTTTGCTGGCTCTAGTAATCATGGTGTATAGAAGTTCTTTGTTGAGCATAATGAACATTGAAAAATCTATTCCGCCAATAACTGTATCAAACTGACTTCCTTGGGCTGAATGACAAGTTATTGCATATCCAAGTTCTATATAAGGAGCATGTGATTTTGGCACTTCTACATATCCAATTCCTTGGAAATCTATCAGAATATAATCATCTTTTATATCTTTTATGATGCCTAAGTTCCCATTAAAGATATCTACAACTGAGCCATCAGAATTAATTATCTGGTACTTATTCTGCTTATTTATAACTTTATCTCCTACTTTTAATACCCATTGAACTACTCCACTTTTCATAATTTTGTATTGTTTTTTTGATTTGGGGTTGTATATCTGTTGAGCTATATGATTTAAAGAAGCTACTGAAGATACTCCTTGCTTACAAGGAACAATGATTTGCACATCCAGAATAGATTTAGCATGTTTGATTTCTTCTTTAAAATACTTCACTATATTGTGATATGTATTGGATTTATCAGTATAGCAGTTGAGAATCATGTCCTGAAGTTCACCTCTTGTTTCTTCTCCAGTCCATCCATCAGAAGTTAATTGTTTTCCTTGTCTTACTCGAATACTTTCAGTAATAATGGCTGATTTCTGAGCTTGTCTATGAATTTTATCAAGGAAAATTGAAGATATATATTTAGATTCAAGCATATCAGCAGCTATTGCGCAGGAGCCTATAGATTCTAGCTGTCCTACATCTCCAATAAAGATTACTTTTGTTCCTGTTGCGCATGCTTTCAATAACTGTTTAAAAAGATAACCGTCAATCATAGACATCTCATCCACTACAATAATGTCATAATCTAAAGGATCACACTCATAATCAAATGGAGTCCTTGGATCTCCATATTTAAGTTTGAGCAATTTATGAATTGTTTGACTTTCTTTACCGGAAGCCTCACTAATTCTTGCCGCAGCTCTTCCGGCTAAGGCTACTGTTACACTTTTATAATCTTGCAGGATAGTAAGAATACCATCAATAATACTTGTTTTACCTGTTCCACCGTAACCGGAGATACAGCATAACTGATTATCGAGAACCATTTTAATACCCTCAAGCTGTTGTTCTGTATAGTCCCATCCTTGAGCTTTTTCTTTCTTTTTAATTATCTCTAACCAGTTACTATACTCAAATTTATTGGGAGCATTTTTTAATCTTACTAAATGTTCAGCTATTGAATATTCTAGGTCATAGTACCATTTTAATCCGATTTTAGTTTTATCTTTATTCCATACGATTGTTTCAGAATCTTTCAGATCATGCATTGCTTCTGCAATATTTAAATCAGGCACATCTTCTCCGATTTTATCTATCAATTCCTGCATAACTTCTTCTGAGTAACTAAATGATTTTCCATTCTCTCCTTGATTCCTTAGAAACATTTTAATGCAGGTTTTAATTCGATCTATTCCATAAGGATCAGCTCCATTCTGCAATGCTATATCATCGGCTGTTTTCCAACCTATCCCTCTTATGATTGTCAAATCATATGGATGATTCTTTACTACATCAACAGCTTTATCTATGTCTTCATGATAATATTTGATAATTTTTTCTATTAATTTATCGGTAATAGAATATCTGGCTAAATCAATATAAGCCTTGTGTTTATCATAGGTATCATTAAATTTC
>NZ_CDRRQU010000099.1:0-1388 GCF_977044495.1 Cetobacterium sp.
TAAGTATATATTAAGTATTACTTTTTATATACTTATTATATATTTTACATATATAAATTCAAGAAAAACAAACTATATATTATATTTTTTATCTAATAATTAACCTAAAAATTTTGCTATTGAGTAAAATTCACATAAAAACAAAGCACCAGGATACCCATTCCCAGTGCTTTCTCATAATTCTCATATTCCCTTATACCAAATCATAATAAATTATGATTTTACTGTTTTATTGCACCATATAATCATCTTTTTTATTTATAGTATACGCTGAATCTCCCACAACTAAAGTCACAGAGTTCTTGGTTTAACTAATAAAATTCATTCCATCAATACAATCATTTTTAGAATATATATTATATTTTATAATATATTATATATTATATAATATATTATATAATATATTTCTTATTATATTAATTTATGTATTTTATATTGTATTGTTTTTTATATTTTGTTATATATTGGATAATACCTCTGACAATATACTATCAAGTAACTTAGATGATGATATTTTTTTTGTTTTGCTATGTGTCTTAGCTTTTCTACATTATCTTTTTTTAGATAAAATGTATAATTAGATGATACTTCTTTATTCTCTATATTTGATAAAATATTTTTTAAGCTAAGATTTTTTCCTGTTTCTTCTTGCTCAACTTTTTGCTCTATATTCTCATGTTTATTTTCTACTTCTTTTTTATTTATTTGATTCTGCTGATATTCAGCAGCTTGTTTAAATCTATTTCCCATATTATAAAATTCCTTTCTTTTTTAATTCTTTAGCAACTTCTCTTATTTCAATGCAAGCTTGATGTTTTTCAGCTGTAATATTAACTGGTTTATGACTTAAGCTAGTTTCTTTTAACTTTATACTTCCCGGAATAGGTGTATCAATTAGTATATTTTTTAATATTGGTCTTATGTCAATATTTAGGGCACAAGACCAGGCTATAAATTTTTTCACTATTGTCAAGCCTTTTTAAAAAATTTTTTGTTATTTTTTTATTTCTCTTAAGTTGACGACATTAGCCGTTCAGACTGTTTGTTGGCTTATCGTGAGATTTGAATATTCCGGTTAAAATTACCATTAGTCTCTCCTTTTTACTGAAAAATGGTATAAGAAAAGCACCTCCGAAGAGATGCTTTAGCTTAATGATTCCCTTAAAAGTGCAACACAAACAAGGGAAAACAAAACTTTAAAGGGATTACTTTAATCTGTAATAACAGGTTCCTTTACCTTTGCCTTCTTTTTTTATTTCGCCTAATGAAATAAGATCTCTAAATGCTTTTTCTATTGAGCTGTTGCTAAGGGTAGGACAAAGTTCCCGAATATCCTGTTTATTGAAACGACCTATCTTATACATGCTTGCCTGTCTTACCATTTCAAG
>NZ_CDRRQU010000100.1:0-1334 GCF_977044495.1 Cetobacterium sp.
TTTACAAACTGGTTTTATGGAGAATGGTGGTATAACACGACAATCTGTTTCTTCTTAGGCATGCTGTATAGACAGAAACAGACACAGGTGGATAGCTGGCTGAAAAAATATTTTCTTCCTGCTTTTATGGGAGGTTTGGTATTGCTTGCTGTAACCGGATATGCAGCAATCTATATCGTAGATCATTATGGCTACTGGACGGAGACACCGGACAATCCATGTTATGGCGACAAGCTTTTGACGCTTCTTGCGCAGACACCGGCAATTATGCTTTTCGTCCTGCTTATGGTGATGGTGATTGGCAGGTTCCGGTTTGGCGGACGCGTTACGGAGGCTGGTAGTGCGATTTACTTAGAACTTATTTTATTGAACAATATTTTTATTTATGTTTGCAGTCATGCGAATGTTGTATTTCCAAAATGGGTGTTTATCATATTGGAAGTTGTGTTCACATACATTGCGGCAATTATCTTATATAACGTAAAAAGGCTTATCCTGAAAGGAAATCAGGCGGGTCACGAATGAAAATGGAAGTGGAGGAACTGATTCTTGAAAACACCAGTTAAATTTAATATTTCCACGGTGTTTGCGTTGATTTTGGTGTTTGCTCTGGGTGTGATGCTGACAGGACGAAGAATGTCAGAGGAGAAGTCAAAGCTTGGAAATACAGCGATTTCAGTGTCAGATGCCGTGACATATGTGAAAGAATGCGATGCATCGATAAAGATGCCAAAGGATTGGAAACGCTATTTTCAGGATACTGAGAATAGCGCATCCTACTACATGAAGAAAAATGATATCATGCTTATGACGATGCCGGAAGACCAGGAACACATCATGGAGATGACAGTTAAACCATGCGTAGATGTAATGGGAAACGATGCAGTGAACGGATGGGAAGATCTGTCGGAGGCACAGAAAGAGATATTTGAAACATGGGTGTTAGAGGAGCTTCGGACACCTACGGATAACACGTCAGTGCTTGATTCGGACTTTGAGACACAGTACATAGAAGAAAATGGATGGACGTTTCTGAATGTGCATTATCGGATGAAATCGACAGCCTATGCTGAGTTCCAGTTTTCCCAAGTGTATGCAACTGTTGTGGGTGGAAGCTGTGTCATTATGGACTGTTATACAACAGCAAAAGAGGAATCGAAATACGCTGAAGGTCTGAAGAAACTTGAGGGCTGGTACAAACCGGTTGCATTTAGTATGCAGCCGGGCAATCTGACAAAGTCAATGAAGAGCGCGAACGAAGATTCTCCATGGGTGAAGCTCACGTCATTTACGTTTGGAATTTGGGTATTCTTCATCCCGGTGATTTATATTGC
>NZ_CDRRQU010000101.1:0-1193 GCF_977044495.1 Cetobacterium sp.
ATCTCCTCCTACTAATATATTACTTCCAGTTACTTTAGTATCAAGGCTTGTACTTTGATTCTTTGAAGCTTCTGTTTTTAATCCAACTTCAAAATTAAGATCTTTAACAGAACCAAAAATACTTGTTTTAGTTTTATGCTTTTCACTTTCTTTCTTAGTAATGTCATCACCTGCAACAATATTAACATCTTTTCCTGCTGATATATTAATATCTTTTCCTGATTCTACATCTGAAGCTATTACATTTACATTATTATTAGCTTTGATATTAATATCTTCAGTAGCACCAACATAAGAACCAACATTTTTATAATTTATTTCTTTATCTTTTTCATATCTTCCAGATAATCCTAAGAATCCTGTCTTTATACTTTCATGGTGTTCAGAACTTCCTTCAAGTCCAGAAGAAATTACTACATTATTACCAGCTTCAAGATTAAGTTCTTTATCACTTACAACATTACTTACAACTACATTTATATTATTTCCTGCTTCTACATTCATGTTATTTCCTGATATAAAATTACTTACATTTATTGTTTCATCATATTTTATATCAATACTTTCTTTACTCTTAAAGAATCCACTTGAACTTTTATGCTTTTCTGTACTTTCACTATCAACAGAACCAACAATATTAATATTTTCACCAGCTTTTACATTCAAATCTTTATTTGCTACAACATCTGAACCAATAGCTGTTAAATTTTTACCAGCTTCAAGATTAATATTTTCTCCTGAAATATTACTTCCTATATTTTCTTCTTTTCTATTTATTGTATAATTTTTACTGCTTCCTGTTTGCTTTTGTGTTACTGTTTCAACTGAATCAAGATTAATATTTTCACTTGCTTTAATATTAACTGTATCTTTAGCTAAAACTTCCCCACCAGCATTACTAAAATCTTTTCCTGAATCTATTATTATATTTTCTCCACTTATAACTCCTTTTCCTACTATATCTGTAACTGTATCTTTATAAGTATTATCATTAATATGAACTTTTGTATCATTAACTATATTTCCATTTTCTGTATTTAGTATTATATTTTCATCTGCAATAATACTTCCACCTTTATTTACAATATCATTCTTAGAAACAATAGTTATATTTTCTCCTTCAATAGAAGCATATGCTCCATTTCTTAAACTTTCACTTATAAGATTATCAGTTTTTATTGTTACTCCTTTTT
>NZ_CDRRQU010000102.1:0-1145 GCF_977044495.1 Cetobacterium sp.
TGAATTAGCAACTGCCATACCTATATCATTATGACAATGTACACCTACTATACAATCTACCTTTTCTTTTACATCTTTAACAATTTCACAAACCTCATTTGGCATAGTACCGCCATTTGTATCACATAATACAACTGTACTTGCTCCTGCATCAGCTGCTGCCTTTAATGTATCAATTGCATAATCCTTATTATTTTTATATCCATCGAAAAAATGTTCAGCATCAAAAATAACTTCTTTTCCTTTTAAAACAAAGAAATTAACCGTATCTTTTATCATTTCTAAGTTTTCATCTAATGTAGTTTTTAATATATCTGTAACTTGAAAATCCCATGACTTTCCGAATATAACAACCACGTCTGTTTCTGCACTTAAAATGCTTTGGACGTTTTTATCCTCAGCTGCTTTTGTGCCAGCCCTTCTTGTAGATCCAAAAGCTGCAATTTTTGAATTTTTAAGTTTAATATCTTTTATTCTCTTAAAAAATTCCATGTCCTTTGGATTTGAGCCTGGATTTCCTGCCTCAATATAATCAATTCCAATATCATCAAGAATCTTTACTATCTTTAGCTTGTCCTCCAAAGAAAAAGATATTCCTTGTCCTTGAGAACCATCTCTTAATGTGGAATCAAATATATTAACTTTTCTGTCAGTCATTAATATACCTCCATAAAAAATTATTCAAAAATATTCTTAGTATTTCTTATTGTATTTTCGCCTCTTTGAAGAGCTGTAACTCCTGTTCTTACAAGTTCTTCTATTCCGTATTCTTCCATAAGTTTTATAAGTGCAGAAACTTTATTTCCATCTCCAGTAAGTTCAATAGTTAATGTATCAACTGATACATCTATAATCTTACATCTAAATATTTTTACTATCTCGTTTATTGCCGCACGTCTTTCTGCATCAGCTTTAACTTTTATTAAAACAAGCTCTCTGTATACTGAATTTGATTCTTTAAGATTAACAACTCTTATAACATCTTCTAACTTGTTAAGTTGTTTTACAACTTGTTCTAGTACATCTATATCTCCATTTAATGTAATTGTCATTCTTGAAATTTCTTTATTTTCAGTTCTACCAACAGTTAAACTATCAATATTATATCCTCTTCTTGAAAATAACCCTGAAACTCTGCTTAATAC
>NZ_CDRRQU010000103.1:0-1063 GCF_977044495.1 Cetobacterium sp.
AATCAACGGATAAAACGTATTCAGCATCCCCATCTTCACCACCAACCGGTAAAAGCCAAGGAAGCTTCCAATCGGCGACATCATAAGCGCTGCAACAACGACTCTCCATAACCCTTTCTTGCCCTTGAAATCAAAAATCTCAAAACCGTACGCACACATACAGCCAAAGTACACTGCAAGGATTGCCGCTGTCGTTGCAATAAAGCAGGAATAAAACAATGACTGGAACAAACCGGTTGCAAGATTACTCGCATAATCCATAAACTGCACAAGATTTTCCTGAAAATGTCCTTCCGGCAGCAACGAAATGCCCCACACCAGACTCTGATGCGTCCGTGTTGCATTGATATACATGATATACACCGGTCCAATAGCTATCACGCTTAATATACTGCACACAACTGTACGCAGGCAAAGCTTTCCAACTCGGCCTGGATGGCGCTTCGCATACTGTAGATTTAACCGGATATTCAGCTTCACTGCTCCAGCCCAGTCTGTATCCGTCGTCCGCTCTACCTTCTTTTTCACGTATTTCCGCCTTTGCGCCAGACAGATCAGCCGCGTATCAATCGCATGTAACAGCGTAGCTGCCACAATGGATGCTGCAATTACAAACAATGTGTACATACCAACACCCTTGACGTTTCCAAACATCTGCAGAAACAGGTTGTGTATCAGGTACAGTTCCAAGGATATATTTCCAAGGAAGGTCAAGACCGGATTTTCAAAGCGCACCTTCAAGAACACCGCAATTATCAGAAATGTAAATACAATACACATGGATAGCTGTACCAAAAGTGTCGGGATCTTATCCTCATACCGCATATTATTGACTGTCTCTGTCCAATATCCATGATGTGAAAGCATATATGCACTCGCCCGTGCCAGCACAATAAATAATACAATTAATACCAAAAGAAGAACCTTATAGATTTTCTTCATAAAGCGGATGATTGCTTCTTCCTTGTTCGCAACGAGCATACCAATCCAGAACACAAGACTTGTATTGTACCACCATTCTCCCTGAAACCAACTGTTTCCATGCCCGCGCGTCATACAGAAT
>NZ_CDRRQU010000104.1:0-1046 GCF_977044495.1 Cetobacterium sp.
GAATTCTTCAGGTGTTCTTGCTATAAGCTCATTAGGGTCATCAAAGAAACCGCCTGCATAATACGGTAGACCACAAGCACCTAGGGATATAATATCTGTTTTCTCATAAATGACAACTTCATAATCTGGTTGTAATCTTTTTAACTTTGCTGCAGCGCTCATACAATGTCGTCAACTTAAGAGAAATAAAAAAATAACAAAAAATTTTTTAAAAAGGCTTGACAATAGTGAAAAAATTTGCAGCCTTGTTATAGATAAAATTTTAATTTATAGCGAGGTTTTATATATTATGAAAAATACTACATTATTATCTTCAATTTTTGAAGATACAAAAAATTTAATTACTTCAAGTGAATTTAAAGAAGCCTATAGCTTAGGTAATTCATTTTCAAGAAATCGAAAATTATCTTTTTCTAACACTATTCTTTTTATTTGCTCTGCATTACGTAAATCTATATCTTCTGAAATTGCTAATTTTATTGAAGACTATAAACATTTAAAATTTCCATCAATAACAAAGCAAGGTTTTTCAAAGGCAAGACAAAATATATCACCACAAGCTTTTGCTGAATTATGTAGGCTTTTTGTTGATAAATTTTATAGTTTAAATAATAAGTTAGCTACTTGGAATGGCTTTAATATTCTAGCTATAGATGGTACTAGTTTACAAGTACCAGATACAAAAGAATGTGGTGAATACTTTGGATTAAGCAGTAATCAAAATAAGACAAGAACAGCAGTTGCGACGGCATCAGCATTATATGATGTATTAAATGATATTATTGTAGATGCTAGAATAACTAAATATAGAATAAGTGAGAGAAAACTTGCTAAACAACACATTGAATCAATACATGATAAATTAAAGAATAATAAAAGTATTATTACTTTTGATAGGGGATATCCTTCATATGATATGTTTGATTATTTGGATTCTAAAGAATTACTATTTTTAATGAGAGTATCAACATCTTTTAAACTTGCAGAATCATTAGATTCAGAGGATTCTATTTTAGAATATAAGATTAATGGAAAATTAAAGAAAG
>NZ_CDRRQU010000105.1:0-1025 GCF_977044495.1 Cetobacterium sp.
ATACCTCATAATGTAGCAGGTGTAAAAATAGCTAAAGAAATTTTAAATGAAACTACCTTCACTACAAAAGAAAAAAATCAAATAGTAAATGCAATTTTAAATCATAGAAAAAAATCAAATGATTATGAATTTTTTCATAATGAAGAGGACATTTTAGATGATGATTTAAATGATATAATTAGGCTTTCTGAAATTATATTATCAAGCGACAAGGAATCAAGAAATTGTTTTGATTGTGATGCAGTAAATATGTGCTATTGGGACGAAAATAAAAAGAATTTTAAAATTAAAATATAACATAAAAGGAAGATGATTAATTTGAAAATTGGAAATAGGGAATTTGTATTAGGTGAAAGAACATATATAATGGGAATACTTAATTTTACTCCAGACTCATTTTCAGATGGAGGCAAATTTAATAATTTAGATACAGCCCTAGAAAGAGTAGATAAAATGATAAAAGATGGAGCAGATATTATAGATATTGGTGGTGAATCAACAAGACCTAATTTTGAAAAAGTATCTGAAGAAGAAGAAATAAAAAGAGTAGTTCCTATTATAAAAGCTGTAAAAGAAAAATTTGATATTCCGGTATCAATAGATACATATAAGGCTGGGACAGCAAGAAAAGCTTTAGAAGCAGGAGCAGATATGGTAAATGATGTATGGGGATTTAAAAAGGAACCTGAAATAGCAAAAGTAACAGCAGAATTTAATGTTCCATGTATATTAACACATAATAGGGAAAATCCTAAATACAATAATTTAATGAATGATGTTTTAATGGATTTAATAGATAGCATACATATAGCTATGGAAGCTGGAGTTAAAAGAGAAAATATAATATTAGATCCAGGAATAGGCTTTGCTAAAACTTACGAAGAAAATTTAACAGTTATGAATAATCTAGAAAAAATAAAAACTTTAGAGCTTCCGGTGCTTCTTGGAACTTCAAGAAAATCAATGATCGGATTAGCTCTTGATACTGATGTAAATAATAGATTAGAAGGAACTATTGCAACAAC